>JAXFZW010000080.1:0-6998 GCA_034184645.1 Clostridia bacterium
ATATTTTAAATAATATACGGGTGTAAAAATGGAAGAAAACAAAAAAGTTCAGGCAAACTACGGCGAAGGTCAAATTCAGGTTTTGGAAGGGCTTGATCCTGTCCGTAAAAGACCGGGTATGTACATCGGTTCAACCGACGTACGCGGCCTTCATCACCTTGTACAGGAAATCGTGGACAACTCCATTGACGAAGCGCTTTCGGGGTATTGCGATACTATCAGCGTCATTTTTAATCCGGACGGCTCCTGTACGGTTAAAGATAACGGAAGGGGAATTCCTACCGCTATCCACCACACGGAAGGGATTTCGGCTGTTGAAGTCGTTTTGACAAAACTTCACGCCGGCGGTAAATTCGGCGGCGGCGGATACAAAATTTCGGGCGGACTTCACGGCGTTGGGCTGTCCGTCGTTAACGCACTTTCCGAATGGCTTGAAGTTGAAGTTTATCAAAACGGCAAAAAGTTTAAGCAGATATATAATCGCGGTATTCCGCAAGCACCGCTTAAAGTAGTTGGCGACGCCGATTTTACGGGTACTTGGGTTACTTTTATGCCGGATGATGAAATTTTTGAAACGGTTGATTTTAATTACGATACCGTTAAAACAAGACTGCGCGAACTCGCTTATCTTAATAAAGGACTTACTATCAAGATGGAAGATAAGCGCGAAGGAAGGGAACATCAGGACGAGTTCTGCTACGAAGGCGGAATCGCTCACTTCGTTGAAGATTTAAGTAAAACGAAATCTCCCATATTTAACAAACCCGTTTACTTTGACGTTTTCTACGGCGATACGGAAGTTGAAATCGCCGTACAGTACACCGACACTTATAACGAAGTAATTTACGCTTTTGCGAATAACATTAACACCGAAGAAGGCGGCACTCATTTAGAAGGTTTTAAAAACTCACTTACGAGAATAATCAACGAATTCGGTAAAAAGCTTAACGTATTGAAGGGTGACGAAAAAGTTTCGTCGGACGACGTACGCGAAGGTATTGTCGCAGTCGTTTCGGTTAAACTTACCGAACCGCAGTTTGAAGGGCAAACAAAAACCAAACTCGGCAATTCCGAAATGCGCAATTACGTCACGAAGGCAATGAACGAATATTTCGGAACTTTCCTTGAAGAAAACCCCGATAAAGCGAAAGAAGTTTTAATGAAGTGCTTGACCGCACAAAGGGCAAGGGAAGCCGCTAGGCTTGCAAGGGAAAGTACGAGAAGAAAAGGTGCTTTGGAAAGCACGACTCTTCCCGGAAAGTTGGCCGATTGTACCGATCGCAATCCTGCTTTTTGTGAAATTTTCCTTGTCGAAGGTGACTCCGCAGGCGGAAGTGCAAAACAGGGTAGGGATAGGCGTTTCCAAGCGATTTTGCCCTTGCGCGGTAAAATTTTGAACGTTGAAAAAGCTCGTATTAACAGGGTTTTGGAAAATGAAGAAATTAAGGCGATGATAACTGCTTTCGGCGGCGGTATGCAGGACGACTTTGACGTGACCAAATTACGTTATGATAGAATTATCTGTATGACCGATGCCGACGTTGACGGAAGCCATATAAGAATTTTACTTTTGACTTTCTTCTTCCGTTTTATGAAACCGCTTATCGAACAAGGTCACGTTTATATCGCTCAACCGCCGCTTTATAAAGCGACTAAAAACAAGGTTGACAAATATCTTTATTCTGATAAAGAATTGCAGGAATACCTTGCGGAAGTCGGAAAGTGCGACGTTCAGCGTTATAAAGGTCTCGGCGAAATGGATCCCGAACAACTTTGGGATACTACAATGAATCCCGAAACAAGGACGATGCTCCGCGTTTCTATGGAAGACGCCGTAGAAGCGAACGAAACGTTTACAAAACTTATGGGTGACGATCCGGAACTCCGCCGTCAGTTCATTGAAGAAAACGCGAAATTAGTTACCGAACTCGATATATAAAAGGGGATAAAAATGGCAATTAAAAGAGACGCTCCGGCAGAACTTACTGCGGAATTTAAAGAAAAACTCGAAAAAACCAAACTTATAAACATTGAAGTAAACAATGAAGTAAAAAAATCGTTTATCGCTTACGCAATGGCGGTTAACGTTTCACGTGCCATCCCCGACGTCAGGGACGGTATGAAACCCGTTCACAGGCGTATTCTTTACGCTATGCACGATATGGGTTTAACCAGCGATAAAGGTTATAAAAAATGTGCGAAAATCGTCGGTGAAGTTTTAGGTAAGTATCACCCGCACGGTGATAGTTCGGTTTACGACGCTCTCGTTCGTTTGGCACAGGACTTTTCGATAAACTGTCCGCTCGTTGACGGACACGGAAACTTCGGTTCTGTTGACGGTGACTCCGCCGCAGCATACAGGTACACCGAAGCAAGGCTAAGTAAACTCGCTAACGAAATGCTCCGAGAAATCGATAAGGACACGGTTGACTTTTATCCTAACTTCGACGATACCGAAATGCAACCTGTCGTTTTGCCGTCGAGAATACCTAATATTTTGGTAAACGGCTCGGACGGTATTGCCGTAGGTATGGCAACGAATATTCCTCCTCATAATTTGGGCGAATGTATCGACGGTTGTATTGCGCTTATCGATAATCCCGAGATTACAGTTGAAGAACTTATGGAATATATTCCCGCTCCCGACTATCCTACGGGCGGCGTTCTCATGGGTAGGGCGGGTATTAAACAGGCTTATAAAACGGGTAAAGGCGGTTTTGTTCTCCGTGCAAAAACTGAAATCGAAGAATTTAACAACGGTAGGGAAAGAATCGTTGTTACCGAAATTCCTTATCAGGTAAACAAGGAAGAACTCGTTAAATCTATCGCATCGATGGTAAACGATAAGCGCATCGAAGGTATAAGCAATCTCCGCGACGAATCGGACCGCCACGGTATGCGTATCACGATAGAACTTAAAAAGGATGCGAACTCGCAAGTCGTTTTAAATACTTTGTTTAAGCATACCAACTTACAGGTTAAAGACGGAATAATTTTGCTTGCGCTCGTTGACGGCGAACCGAAAGTTTTAAGTCTTAAAGAAATTTTAGAACATTACGTTGCGCATCAGGAACAGGTTATTGTAAGAAGAACGAAATTCGACTTGGCAAAAGCACAGGAAAGGGAACATATAGTTAAAGGCCTTGTCATTGCGCTTAACAATATTGACAGAGTTATTGAAATAATTAAAAAATCAACAGATAAAAACGACGCTTGCATTCGTCTTATGGAAGAATTCGGGCTTACGGACAAACAGTCCAACGCTATTCTTGAAATGCGCTTGCAGCGTTTAACGGCGATGGAAGTTGAAAAGTTAAACGAAGAACTCGTTGCGCTTGATAACCTGATTGCCGATCTTAATGATATTTTGGCAAACGAAGTCAGGGTAAAGGAAATTATCAAAGCGGATATGCTTGAAATCAAAGAAAAATATCCTTCACCCAGAAAGACCGAACTTTCTTACGATTACGGTGAAATCGACGTTGAAGATATGATTCCTGTTGAAGACGTTGTCGTAAGCATGACTCACTTCGGATACGTTAAACGTCTTCCTGTTTCCGAATACAGGACGCAACGCCGTGGCGGAAAGGGTATTACCGCTCACAGACCTAAGGAAGAAGACTTTGTCGATAATATGTTCGTATGCTCTTCGCATGATGACATACTGTTCTTTACCGATAAGGGTAAGGTTTACAGTATAAGGGCGTATATGGTTCCCGAAGCGCAAAGGACGGCAAGGGGTAGGGCGATTGTAAACCTTATCAATCTTGAAGAAGGCGAAAAGGTTTGCTCTATGCTTCCGTTAAAGAAGGGTACGGAAGGCTTTATCGTTATGGCAACGAGAAACGGTCTAATCAAAAAGACTGCGCTAACCGAATTTGCAAGCATCAGGAAAAACGGTAAAATCGCAATTACCATACTTGATACCGACAGACTTATTTCGGTAGGAATCACGTGCGGTGAAGACGAAATCATTATGGCGTCACACGAAGGTAAATGCATAAGGTTTAAGGAAACCGACGTTCGTGCTACCGGAAGGGGCTCGCAAGGCGTTAAGAGTATGGACGTAAACGGCGACGACTACCTTGTCGATATGGCTGTAATAAAACCCGACTGTGAAGTAATTACGATGACCGAACACGGCTACGGCAAACGTTCTGATATTGAAGATTACAGGTTGCAGGGAAGGGCTGGTAAAGGTATTAAAGCCGGCGTATTTAATGAAAAGACAGGCAAACTTGTAAGCCTTAAACTTATTTCTTCCGCAGAAGACGTAATGATAATTACAGTTGACGGAATAATCATAAGGGTTGCCGCAAACGACATTAGTAAAATAGGCAGAAATACCCAAGGCGTAAGGATAATGAGAATCGATAATTCCACAGTTTCAAGTATCGCAATCACTCCAAAGGATGAAGACGAAAACGAAACGGAAGAAACTGCTGAGGGTGAAACGGTTGAAAATTTAGACCAAACACCGAACGAGTAATTGACTTAAAAGGAAAAGCCGCCGCAAAAATTTGCGGCGGCTTTTTTATTGTAAAACTTAATAGTAGCGGTATTGATATGCGTCGGCGACAGCGCCTATTATCAATGTAACAGCAATGATAACTATTGCGATGTTTATAATAAATGCGCCAATCCAACCGCTCATAAAGGTGTTTTTTTCATCACTATCGTTACAGGCGAGCAGGCCGAGTAACCCAAGTACCCCGAAAAAGAAACCGCAAACAAACCCCAATCCTTTTCTGCTTCTCATATTTTTCTCCTTTGATATTGTAAGTTAATAACTTACCTTTATAACATTATAGTCAATTGTCAGCGTACTGTCAAGTAAAAACTTACTTTTATACATATAATAAAAGTATGTTATTTAAGGAAAGATTTTGTGAAATATTAAAAATTTGCGGTAAATCGCAAGTAGAAATTGCGGCGGAAATAGGTGTAAGTAAGCAATGCGTAAGCGATTATAAGTCAGGTAAAAGCGTTCCGTCCATTGAAACTCTTTTTAAACTATGTAAGTTTTTGGACGTTTCTTCCGATTATTTGCTTGGATTATCGAAAGATTATTAAAAAGGTCTGCTTTTTGCAGACCTTTATATGTAAATTATACTTTTTCAATGTCTAAAACTGTTAAATCGTCGCCTGAGACGCTAAATTTTATTTCACAGTCGGAAAACTTAAAACCGTAAATTCTCCCGTCATTTTGATAGGCGGGGCGGGGGTCTTCGGATAAACACTCTTTCAAAGCGATCAGGCTTTCTTTATCAAAAAAGTTTTCAGGGGAAACTTCAAAAATTACGTTTAGCTTTTTATCAATGTATTCGCTTAAATAACCGTCCGTTGCGTTTTCGTGCGAGTCGTATTTTTTTATATACGGTTTAACGTCGTAAATAGGTGTGCCGTCAAGTAGGTCTGCACCTTTGACTTTAATTGAAACGTTTTTTTCGCTATAAATTATATCTACAATTTCAACCGAGGACAGCCCAAGTCCGTTAGGGCGAAAGGGTGACCGACTTGCAAAAACACCGACTTTTTTATTTCCGCCAAGCCTTGGCGGACGAATAAGCGGAGTAAATTCCTTTTCCGGTACTTCCGAAAATCCGAAGATAAGCCAAACGTGCGAAAATTTTTTTAATTCGCGGAAAGCATTTTTATCATTGTACGGCGGTAAAAATTCTACGTTTGAAATATTGTTTATTCTGCCGCTTTGTCTTGGAATTCCGAATTTTTCCTTAAAATCGGATTTGATAATTGCTATCGGTTTAATATTTTTACTTGACATATCCCTTCTATTATATATTATAATAAAGAAAAAATCTATTACTTAAAGGTGTTACGGAGAATTAAAATGGAATACCGTATTGAAAAGGACAGTTTAGGGGAAGTTAAAGTTCCCGCGAATATGCTTTGGGGAGCGCAAACGGAACGTAGTCGCAACAACTTTAAGATAGGCGCAGGGCATGAAATTATGCCTATTGAAATTATTCGTGCTTTTGCATACCTTAAAAAAGCAGCGGCAATTGTCAACTTTGAGTTTTTACCCGAAAAAATGACTGAAATCAAAAAAAACGCAATAGTGTACGTTTGTGACGATATTTTAAGCGGTAAACTTGACAACGAATTTCCGCTTGTCGTTTTTCAAACAGGTAGCGGAACACAATCGAATATGAACGTAAACGAGGTTATTGCAAATTCTATCAACTTAGCAAAAGGAGAAAAAATTTGCCATCCTAACGACGACGTAAATATGAGTCAGTCGTCTAACGATACTTTCCCCACGGCAATGAATATTGCTTGTTTGCTTTCAATAAAACAAAACCTTATTCCCGCTATCGATTTGCTTATTAAAACTTTCTTACGGCTTGAAAGGGAAAACGAAGGCGTTGTAAAATCGGGTAGAACACACTTGATGGACGCAGTTCCGATAGCATTTTCACAAGAAATAAGCGGTTGGAGAGTGATGCTTGAAAAGAATAAAGAGCAAATTCTTTTATCGCTTGATTTTGTAAACGAACTGGCCGTTGGCGGTACGGCTGTGGGCACGGGGCTTAATGCTCCGTTAAGGTTTGGCGAAAAGGTTGCTGAAATCTTATCTGAATTAACAGGTGAAAATTTCAAAAGCGAAAAAAATAAATTTCACGCATTGACAGGTAAGGATGCAATAGTTTTTTGTCATGGGGCGTTAAAATCGCTTGCGGCAAATTTAATGAAAATCGCAAACGACGTTCGTTTGCTTGCGTCGGGGCCCAGATGCGGTTTAAATGAAATAACGATTCCGGCAAACGAACCCGGTTCGTCCATTATGCCGGGGAAGGTTAATCCTACGCAATGCGAGGCGTTAACGCAGGTTGCGGTTCAGGTTATGGGAAACGACGCCGCCATAGGCTTTGCCGCATCTCAGGGGAATTTTGAGCTTAACGTATTTATGCCGGTTATCGCATATAATTTTTTGCAGTCGGTAAGGTTGCTTTCGGAAGCCATTACGTCTTTTAACA
>JAXFZW010000081.1:0-7174 GCA_034184645.1 Clostridia bacterium
CACAACGTTACGATTAAAGACGGAACGTTGACTGTAGAAGACGAAACAGTAATGGTTTTTAAAAAATAGTACGTTTTTTTAATGTTATAATAAGAAAGGAGAAAGTAAAATTATGAAAAAGGCACTTGTCGTCGTTGCGGCTTTAATGATTGCAATGACATGCGCGCTACTTACCGCTTGCGGTAGCGAAATCGAGGGAACTTATAAGTTCGTTTCTATGACTTATAACGGGGAAACGATTAATGTCGGCGATGAAGTTGGCGGTTATGTTTATGACGAAAACTCTTTTGTTGTTACCTTAAATAAAGACGGCACTGGCGAATACAAAGAAGGTGGCAACACTATGACCGGAACGTGGAAGCAAGATAGCGGGGACGTTTACACTCTTACGATTGATGGAGCATCACTCAACGCTACGATTAAAGACGGAACGTTGACTGTAGAAGACGAAGGAAGAGTAATTGTTTTTAAAAAATAGTACGTTTATTTTAATGTTAAAATAAAAAAATAAAAAAGGAGAAAGAAAAATTATGAAAAAGGCACTTGTCGTCGTTGCGGCTTTAATGATTGCAATGACATGTATGTTGTTTACCGCTTGCGGCGGCGGTATCGAAGGTACGTATAAGATTAAATCCGTTTCTTATAACGGAACGACTTATAATATCGGAGACAGTATGGACGGTGAAGAACTTAAATCGGATACTTATGTTGTTGTG
Source organism: Clostridia bacterium (assembly GCA_034184645.1). Lineage (GTDB taxonomy): Bacteria > Bacillota > Clostridia > Christensenellales > Borkfalkiaceae > UBA1259. Next base: position 717 of record JAXFZW010000081.1, read on the forward strand.
GTAAATAAAGACGGTACGTTCACCTTTAATGAAACATATGAAACTCATCCCGAATATAGCACTTCGATGTCGGGTACTTGGAAACTTAAAGAAGGCGATGTGTATGAAATAACCTTGTCTTACGACGCAGAGCATCAAGATACTTTTGAAGCGACTATTAAAGACGGAACAATGACGTTCTCGGTAGGTTCGGCAGAATACGTTTTGGTAAAATAATCAATAACGATTGAATAATAAAAGCGTGGTTTTAATTTAAGCCACGCTTTTACTTTATATTTTACAAAATTAAAAAAACGCTTGACAAAGCAAAAATACAAGTATATAATACGGGGTGTAAGGTAATTTTGCTTTACACCTTTATTTTATGGAAAACGATTTTTATTATATAGAACTGTTCGAGATATATAAGGGGCTTTTGACCGAAACGCAAAGGGAAACGTTTTACTCGCATTTTTGTCTCGACTTGTCGCTTGCGGAAATTGCGGAGCAGCAAAACACATCCCGTCAAAGCGTTTTTGACGCGGTAAAAAAGGTCAAGGCAAAACTTGACGAATACGAAAGCGAACTTAAAATCAAGGCGACGGAAAACGAAATTTTGCGCATAGCGGAAGGCGTTTCCGACGAAAAACTTAAAAACGAACTTAAAGGCGCGGTGGGGAGATAATGGCTTTATTTTCAGGGTTGTCCGAAAAACTTAATCATATCTTTTCAAAGCTCACCAAACACGGCAGGCTCACCGAACTCGAAATAAAAACCGCCATGCGTGAAGTTCGTATCGCGCTTTTGGAAGCGGACGTCAACATAAGCGTCGTAAAGGACTTCGTCGCAAAAGTTTCCGAAAGGGCTGTCGGGGAAGAAATTTTAAAAAGTTTAACCCCCACGCAGCAAGTTATTAAAATCGTAAATGAAGAACTCGTCAAATTGATGGGTTCGGAAAACAGCAAACTTGCCGTATCGAGTGCGCCGCCTACCGTAATAATGATGGCAGGTCTTCAAGGCGCCGGTAAAACCACGCTTTGCGGAAAGTTAGGGCTGCTACTAAAAAAACAAAACAAAAAGCCGCTTTTGGTCGCCTGCGACGTTTACCGTCCGGCGGCGATAAACCAACTTAAAATAGTCGGCAAAAACGCCGGGTGCGAAGTCTTTGAAAAGGGACAGGGAAATCCCGTTAAAATCGCAAAAGAAGCTGTAAAATACGCAAAATCATACAACTTCGACACGGTGATTATCGATACCGCAGGGCGTCTTCAAATCGACGAAACGCTTATGCGGGAACTTGAAGATATCAAGGCGGAAGTAAACCCCGACGAAATTCTTTTAGTCGTCGATTCTATGACGGGTCAGGTTGCGGTCGAAGTGGCGGATACGTTCAATAAACGTTTGGAAGTGACCGGTCTCGTATTAAGCAAACTTGACGGCGACACAAGGGGCGGCGCAACGCTTTCAATCAAAGCGGTGACGGGCAAACCCGTAAAGTTCTGTTCCGTCGGTGAAAAACTCGGCGATTTGGAGCCTTTCTATCCCGACCGTATGGCTAACCGAATTCTCGGTATGGGCGACGTTCTTTCGTTGATCGAAAAGGCGCAGGAAGCGGTTTCGGAAGAAGAAGCCAAAAAAATGGAGAAGAAGTTCCGCGAAAATTCGTTCACTCTGTCCGATTATTTAGCGCAGTTTGAAACGATGAAAAAGATGGGCGGAATGAAAAACGTTCTCTCTATGCTCCCCGGTGCAATGGGCGGGATGAGTAAGTATAAAATCCGTGAGGAAGACATCGACGAAGACCGCATAGCAAAGGTAAAAGCGATTATTCAATCGATGACGGTAAAGGAACGTGAAAACCCGAACATAATAAATTATTCTCGCAAAACGAGAATCGCAAAGGGCAGCGGAACTACTATTCAGGACGTAAACAAACTGTTAAAGCAGTTCGAGCAGACCAAACAAATGATGAAACAAATGAAGAACAAACAGTTCAGATTTTGAAAATAAAAAATAATTTTTAGGAGCATAAAAAAATGGCAGTAAAAATGAGATTGACAAGAATGGGCGACAAAAAATCCCCCTTCTACCGTATCGTAATTACGGACAGCAGAAACGCGCGTGACGGAGCGTATATCGACAAAGTCGGCTACTACAACCCGACCACCGTTCCGGCTGAAATCGTAGTTGATGAAGAAAAGGCGAAAGATTGGCTTAAAAAAGGCGTTCAACCCACCGACACGGTAAAGAATATCCTTGTTAATAAGGGGATTATCGCAAAGCCCGAAAAACTTTCTCCTTCTAAAACCAAAGTAAGAAAGAAAAAGTAATCAGGCGGTAAGTTGTAATCATGTTAGAACTTATTAAATACGTCGTAGGAACTTTTGCCGACAACCCCGACGCCGTTATTTACGACGTAGTTGAAGAAGACGGCAAAGTAAACGTAACCGTAACACTTTTACCCGACGACATGGGTAAGGTAATCGGTCGTCAGGGGAAGATTGCGAAGGCTCTTCGCACGCTTGTCCGCGCCGGTTCAGTTAAGGAAAACAAAAAGTACAATATCGAAATAAAGGAAAAAGGGGAAAACGTTTAATTTTCCCCTTTACTTTAAGTGATGGAAGAATTTTTACGCATAGGTAAAATAATCAAGCCGCGCGGAATAAAAGGCGAAGTCAAGGTTATGCCTTACTCTGACGGCGAAAAATTTTCACGACTTAAAGGCGCGTTTATTGACGGCGTCTTTTTTGCGGTTGAAAAGGTAAACGTTTCCGACGGCGTATACTTAAAATTTAAAGGCGTAAACGACAGAAACGCCGCAGAACTTTTGCGCGGCAAGGAACTTTCCGTTCGCCGCGAGGACGCCGAGCCGCTTGAAAATGGCGAGTATTACGTAGTTGACTTAATAGGGCTGCCCGTATTTACCGAAAGTAAAAAGATAGGCGTTTTAATTGACGTGACTTCGGCAAAAACGGATATTTTCACAGTAAAATGCGACGACGGTAACGTGTTAAGGTTTCCGTTTTTGAAGGATCTGGTTTTAAGTATCGACGTTGTCGGCGGTAAAATCACGTTAAAGAAAAAAAGGCTTGACGAAGTAGGCGTGTATGAAATTTAGCGTTTTAACATTATTTCCGGAAATGTTCGAGCCGCTCAAAAAAAGCGTAATCGGCAGGGCGTTAAAGGATGAAAAAATAACCCTTGAAGTCGTCGATATAAGGGATTATACGTTAGATAAACATAAAAAATGCGACGATACGCCTTTCGGCGGCGGCGCAGGTATGGTAATGATGGCGCAGCCTATTGCGGATGCGGTTAAAGCGGTCGATCCCGAACATAGGGCAAAAAGAATTTATATGTCCCCCAAGGGTAAGCGTCTTTGTCAGTCGCTTGTCGAAGAACTTGCAAAGGAAGACGAACTCGTTATTCTTTGCGGACATTACGAGGGCGTCGATCAACGTGCGATCGATCTTTTTATCGATGAAGAAATATCTATCGGCGACTACGTTTTGACGGGTGGCGAAATACCTGCAATGACTGTTATCGACTCGGTATCACGCTACGTTGACGGTGTGATAAACGGAGAATCTTTAAAGAGCGAAAGTTTTTCGGAAGGGCTTCTCGAATACCCGCAATATACCCGACCTCAGGAATTTATGGGGCTGAAAGTCCCCGAAGTTTTGCTTTCCGGCAATCACGGTGAAATTGACAAATGGAGAAGGTCGGAAGCCGAAAAAATCACTCTTAAAAACCGTCCCGACTTAATAAATAAGGAAAAATAAAGTGCAGTTGCTTCAATGGTTTCCCGGACATATGGCTGCGGCAGTCCGGATGATGGAAGAAAATTTAAAACTCGTTGACGGAGCGCTCGTCGTACTTGACGCGCGTGTTCCGCACGCGTCTTTAAATGCAAAACTGCAAAAACTACTTATAAACAAAAAGGCTCTCTACGTGCTGAATAAAGCCGATTTAGCCGACCCGTCGGGGGTTAAAAAAACTCTTTTTGAATTCCGTCAGGAAGGTAAAAGCGCAATATCGGTTTCGGCTATGGACAAGCGCGCCGTCGATTCGCTTTACAACGCTATTTTTGAACTTCTTAAAGAAAAGTGGGAAAAAAATAAGCAAAAAGGCGTTTTTAAGCCTTTAAGAATAATGGTCGTCGGAATTCCGAATACGGGCAAATCCACGGTGATAAACGCTATTTGCGGTGGCAAAAAGGCGGCTACCGGCGATAAAGCGGGTGTGACTCGCGGAAAACAATGGGTAAGGATAAAAGAACTTGAATTTTTAGACACCCCCGGCACAATGCCACCTTCTTTTGAAAATCAGGAGTACGCAAAGCATCTTGCGTACGTCGGCAGTATGAACGACGACAATATTGATTTTGAAGACTTGTGCTTTGAACTTCTTAAAGAACTGAAAGAAAAGTATCCTGCGCTTTTAAAAGAAAGATACGGCATTGAAAACGAAGAAGGCGTGGAGATGATGGATTTAATCGCCGTAAAGCGCGGAATGCTTATGAAAGGCGGCGTACCCGATTACGGCAGATGCGCAAGCGCCGTAATTGACGACTTCCGCAAAGGAAGAATAGGCAAAGTCGTTTTGGACTGAAAAATGGATAATCTCGAATACGAAATAAAATTTTTGTCGGAAGGCAAAAAACATATCGCAGGCGTTGATGAAGTAGGAAGGGGTCCGCTTGCCGGTCCCGTCGTTTGTGCGGCGGTTATTATGCCGTTAGACGACATAATCGAAGGCGTTACGGACAGCAAAAAACTTTCCGAAAAAAAACGTGAGTTTTTGTCCGAAATCATAAAGCAAAAGGCGTTATCTTATAAGATTTTTGAAATACCGCCCGAAACTATTGACGAAATCAACATTTTAAACGCCGTAAAAAGATGTATGGAAGGCGCTGTAAACGGGCTTTCGGTAAGACCTGACGTAGTAATCGTGGACGGGCTTGACACGGGGCTTAAACTTGATGCCGACCAAACCTTTTATCTTGTAAAGGGCGACTTTAAGAGTTATACCGTCGGATGTGCGTCGATAATCGCCAAGGTTTACAGGGATAACCTTATGAAGAAATACGCTGAAAAGTTTCAAGGGTACGGCTTTGAAAAACATAAAGGCTACGGCACGAAAGACCATATAACGGCAATAAAGGAGAAAGGACCTTGTCCGATTCACAGAAAAACTTTCATAAAAAACTTTTGGGAAGAGTAGGCGAAAAGAAAGCCGCAAAGTTCTTAAAAGATAAGGGCTATAAAATTATCGCCAAAAACTACAAGACGGGTATAGGTGAAATCGACCTTATATGTTCTGACGGCGACACCACGGTTTTTTGCGAAGTAAAAACAAGGACGAGCGATGCTTTCGGAATGCCGAGCGAAGCGGTAAACAACGAAAAACAGAAAAAGTATTTTAAACTTGCCGAACAATTTCTTATAAAAAAGTTCGGACGAATAGACGTTAAGTGCCGTTTTGACGTAATCGAAGTGGAAAACGGGCAAATAAATCACATAATTAACGCATTTTATATGTAAAATCGCTTGCAAAAAAAAATATTAAATGATAAAATAAAATGGCTTACGAGCGTTCCTCTTGCAAAAAATTCACGGCAATGAACGTTATGTTTTAGGAGGTATAAGCAAATGAGTAACGTAATTGACGCAATCAATCAGGAAAACGTAAAAAAGGAAGTTCCCGCTTTTAACGTTGGCGACACGGTAAAAGTTATGGTAAAAGTTATCGAAGGCGACAAGGAAAGGTTGCAGGCTTTCGAAGGCGTTGTTATTGCCAGAAAGCACGGCGGAATATCCGAAACCTTCACCGTTAGGCGTATGTCCTACGGCGTAGGCGTTGAAAAAACCTTCCCGATTCACTCGCCGAAAGTAGCGGGCATCGAAGTTATCAGACGCGGTAGCGTAAAGAGGGCTAAACTCTATTATTTAAGAGAAAGAACGGGTAAAGCTGCCAAGGTTAAAGAAATTGCAAAGTAATTTCGGATAACTGTAATTTTCAAAAAATCGACAAGACCATCGCATAACTTGCGGTGGTTTTTTCGTATTTTTAATTTTGCCCCCGCTTTATTATTTTACTTTTGCTTTAAAATAATATATAATATTAAACTATAAGGGATAGTATAAAGGGAAAGTGTAAAACAGTCCCTTTTGACGGAGAATTAAGTTGTTAAATTTTATTAAGAAAAACGCATATATTTTGCTTGTCAGCCTAATCGCATTGTGTTTTGCGATTCTTTCGGCTTTTTCGCTTTTCGGCGGCGCCGTGCCGTCAACTTATTACCAGACGGGCGAACTTGAAGATTCTTCCGCTTTCAATTCGGTATGTTTCAAAGTAAAAATGGACGACGGTGTTGACCTTGACACGGTATGGATAAACTTAGGCAGTATCGACTACGTAAAAGATCAAGGCGAAACTTTAAGTATATATACTTCGATTGCCCGCACGTCATCGCTTTC
>JAXFZW010000082.1:0-14449 GCA_034184645.1 Clostridia bacterium
TGCCTGTGCTTTTTATTTATAAGATATAGACAAAAAGATAAAAAAAGCGTATAATATAGAAAACGTAAAGGAGAAAATATGGAAAAATTTTTATTTTTGACGCATGATAATCACGATCCTTATTTTAACCTTGCGTCCGAAGAATACTTGTTGAAAAGTAAAAAAGAGTATTTTATTTATTTGTGGATAAATTCTCCGGCGGTAATAGTCGGTAAAAACCAAAACACTTTGCAGGAAGTAAATTTAACCTATACCGAACAAAACGGCATAAAGGTTGTAAGAAGGTTAACCGGCGGCGGTGCTGTTTATCACGACTACGGAAACGTTTGCTATACGGTTATTGCACCGTACAATGCGGAAGAAGATAATTACAAAAAGTTTACCGCACCCGTAATAGGGTACCTTAAAACTCTCGGCGTCAATGCGGAGTTTGCGGGAAGAAACGATATTTTGATAAACGGTAAAAAGTTCTCGGGAAACGCGCAGACGATTTACGGAGACAGAATTTTGCACCACGGCACTATTCTTTTTAAAACGGATATGAGCGTTTTGGGAAAGGCTTTAAACCCTTCAAAAATAAAAATGGAAAGCAAAGGGATTAAGTCCGTTCGTTCAAGGGTGGTAAACGTTTACGACGTTTTGCCCGAAAAAATCACGTTAAATGATTTTTATAACGGCTTATGCGACTTTTTCCGTCGCACTTGCGGACAATACGTTTTCACCGATTGCGACGAAAAAAAAATAAACGAACTCGTAAAAGAAAGGTATTCTACATACGAGTGGAATATAGGGTCTTCGCCGACGGGTAAAAACGTTTATACCGAAAGATTCCGTTTCGGCACGCTTACGCTTTCGTTTGACACCCAAAACGGTTACGTTGAAAACGCAGATATTCACGGCGACTTTTTTACGCTCAAAGATTTAACGCCCTTCGTCAAAAAACTCAACGGTAAAAGACTTATAAAGGAAGATTTTATAAAGGCGTTTTCGGATATGGGCGAATATATAGTAGGTGCAGACGGCGTTGCCGTTGCCGAAAAAATCTTTTCCGAAAACTGACGCATTATTATTGATTTTAAGCTATTTTTGACCTTCTACGACCACGTTTATCGTGTAGTCGAAATTCGATACGATCGAGTCTTTAAATAAACTGTACTTCCCGTTAAGGCGGCGGTACAGTTTTTCTTTTAGTTTAAGAAAATCGCAGCCGGTTGACTTTTGCATTTCAAAAAGCGCAGTCACGTCCGATTTTATTTTTTTCTCCGCAAGTTCTTTAACGGAGTCGGGTAGCGGCTTATTGTCGCTGTATTCGTGGTCGGAGTTTCCTGAGTTTACGTCGCTTATTTTGCAGTAAAGTCTAACGGTGGCGGTCAGCATAGGGGAGTCGTTTACCGTAAGAACTAAACTCGGCTCGCAGTTTTTGACTGTAAGCAAGTAATTCGAGTTGTCTCCGTTCACGTCGTTTTCACCTACGTTTATGGTGGTAAGATCAAAGTTTTCGGTAAGCATATTAAGCATAAGCGTTAAATCACGGTCAAGCGTGCCTACCTGAACACCTTTTAAAAAAAGCGCGGTTGACGAAGGATCGAAAAGCGAAGTTCCGTCCGTTTTTTCCCCGCTTGACGAACTGTTTGAACTACCTTGCGAAGCACCGCCCGAACCTTCTTTTGAAACGCCCTCGCCCTTTTCGAGAGAAACTACTTTGACAAGCGGCATTATCGACGAATACGAATCCGAGTAATATCCTTCGATAAAAGTTTTAACGTCCGCGTCGGCAACGTCATGGTTAAAACCGGGATTTTTAAGCACGGCTTTTTGAATTGCAAATGCGGAAATATTGTCAAGCGGGGTGCTTACGGTAAGTAAATCTTTTGCTTTTTTTTCGCTCACCAAAACCATTGCGGAGTCCTGAATACGCAACGTTTTTGAAAAATAATCGAGAATTTTAACCACGTTTTTTTGCGCAACTTCATTTCCTATTATAATGAGATTGCAAAAATCGAGTTTAGGAAACCAGCCGGTTAAATCACCGCAGTTTTTGATGGCTGCGCCTACGGTATAACCTTTTCCCGTGATTTGCGCTTTTATGTTGTCCTTTTGCGTGTCGGCGTTCTCGGGTACTGCGACCTGTGCGGTGATTTCGTATTCTTCTCCGTCAAAATCAACCGCTATGGCGGTTATAATAGCCGTGTTTTCAATATCAATCAGTCCAAAGTCGTTCGACATGAAAAACACAAGTACGGCTGCAATTAAAAACATAAAAATTTTGGCTTTAAACAGTTTCATTTAATTTTTTCCTTTTTATCAATAAAAGCGGCGTAAGTGCCGGTATAATATTCCCGAAAGTCAAAAACAGAACGGGCAAATTTTCGGTTATAAGAATTCTAAGCGAGTATACGTATTCTCCGAATAAACACACGAAGGCGAAAACAAGTCCGCTTATAATTATAGCAACAACGTATTTGTGCTTTAAATTGAATGCGACGGAAATTGCGTGACAAGCAAAAAATACGGGCAATGAAATCGCAAAAAAGGAAGAAAAAAGTACAAGAAAAATTCCTATATAGTCAAACCTTCCAAGCGAGTTTATAACGTTTGAATATTTTGACATTTCGGTCAGCGCAAACTGTTGACGGAAAGCGATGCTTTTAAAAATTCCGTAAAAGAAAACCATAAAAAGAACAGTCAGAACTCCCGAAACCAAAAATGAAATCAAAAGTTTTATTTCACCCTTTTTTTCCCACTTGAAGTTTCCGATGAAAAACAGTAAATAAGCCCCGTCGCCGAACCAGTTAAGTCCTTTAAGCGTGCCGCTGAAAATTGCGCTACCACCCCTTGCGCCCACAGGTAAAACCGCACCGAAATCTACGTTTGTAAGCGAAAGACCGAGTAAAACGGCTGTTCCTAAAATCGTGGGTAGCCACACAAGGTCGGCTGCGCGCCCTATAACCCTTAAATGCTTAATCGAAAAGTAAAGCATAATGGCAAAAAGCGGAGCAAAATTCATTAAACTCGGAAAGGTATTATAAAGCGTAAGTTCGATGTAATCTTTTTGTTCGGTCACGGGTAAAAGCGACTTAAAAACAAAGAATGCGGCGTAAAGAACAAATATAATTTTCGCAAACACGTCGCCGAATTTTTCTTTAATTAAAGTATAAAAATCCTTGTCTGTGTTTTTAAAGACGAAAATAAGCGGGCAAAGCGATAAAAAGTCAATAATAACCGAGATAAGTGCGGAAATCCACATATCTTCGTTTGCCGCTCCCGCAAAAACGCTCGGAAGGGTAAAAAAACGAAGAACGGGGCTGAACGCCAGAAAGAAAAGACATACTTGTCTTAAACGAAGTTGGTTTGTCATTTATTCTCCTTTTTGTCAAAAAGTCTTTTTCTTCTTCCGTTGACTATTGACTGCGGAAGATACTTTTGCTCGAAAATAAAGCCTTTATAAAATCCGTCTTTAAGGTCTTTGGTAATAAGCGGTGAAAAGGGCGCAAGTAAGGGCGTTTGATAACTTTCAAATGAAATAAGGTAAATGATAAAGAAAGCCACCGCCGCAAGTAACCCGTAAGCGCCGACTGAACCCGCAACCAACAAAAATAACAGTCTTATAACCGAAAAGGTTTTTTCGAGTTCCGGAACGGTAAAAAGGCAAATTCCCGAAAAAGCGATTATCATAAGCGTCGGCGCGGAAATTATGCCGGCAGTCACCGCCGTTTCGCCGAGAACAAGACCGCCGACAATCGAAACGACCATGCCGACGTATCTCGGCATCCTTACGCTTGTTTCGTTCAAAATTTCAAAAATAAGCAGGGTGACAAACATCTCCAAACTCGGAGATAACGGAATTCCTTTTATACTCCCCACAATGGTCAAAAGAAATGAGAGCGGAATAAGTTGCAAATGGAAAAGTTCCGCCGAAACGAAAATGGCGGGCAAAAGTAGTGCGATTGACACCGAAAACAGCCTTATTATTCTTGCGAAAGTCGCATTGTATGGCAAAAAATAGTAGTCGCTCGGGCTTTGAAAGTCTTCCATTAAAACGTAGGGAAGGGTAATTGCTATGGGCGAGCCGTCAACGAAAACGGCAACTCTGCCTTCTAAAATTTTAGCGGCTAAAATATCGGGTTTTTCGGTAGTACCGGTCTGACGGAAAACGGAAGTTTTATGTTCGCATAAAAATTTTGAAACGTATGATGAGTCAAGTACCGCGTCGATACTGATATTTTTTATTTTATCTTTAATTTTTTTGACAAGTTTAGGGTCTGCTACGCCATCGATGTAGCAAACGCTTATTACCGTTGAAGAGTATTTTCCGCGCTTGATGTTAAAAAATTTAAGTTTTTCCGTTCTGAGTCTTCTGCGAAGAAGGCTTACGTTTACCGACAGACTTTCCACAAAACCTTCTCTCGGACCTTTAATAACGGTTGAAGTAGGGGGTTCGGTAATCGAGCGTTTTTCAAACTTTTCAATGCCGAAGGTAAACGCACTTTTAAGCCCGTCCGTAAAAAGCACGGCTTTCCCCGAAACTATTGCGGATATGACGGAATCTATTTCCGTTTCGGAATCTTTTTCGGGACAAAGTAAACAGTCTTCTATTGTCTTTTTATCGGGCGTTCCTTTAAGTTTATAAAGCGGCCTTATAATAAGGTCGCCGATTTTGTCTTTATTAACTAAATCTTTTACGTAAATAAGAACGCCTTTTGTTTTTCCCATTAAAACGTCAACGAATTCAACGTCGTCGGACGCCGCGCGTTTTTTGACGATTTTAATATTCTTTTCAAGTTCCGAAAAAACCTTCATAAAGGCAGTATTTTCAAAACGCTTAAAAATATGTAAATATCAAATAATCCGACAAATAAGGCAGGCAAACGCACACGAGAAAAACCCCGCTACGAGTGAAATTATAATAGGGGTAAACAACTTTTTCGTTTTAGCGCCGGCAAAGTAAACCGCTGCGATATAAAATACCGTTTCGCTGCTTCCGTAAATTGCCGAAGCCGCTCTTGCCAAATAACCGTTTACGCCGTAAGTCGTATAAATGTCGGATAGTGTGGCAAGTGCGCCGCTGCCCGAAAAAGGTTTTATCAAAACGAGAGAAGTAAGTTCTTCGGGAATTCCGAAAATCCCGAAAACAGGGGAAAGTAAGCGAGTAAAAAATGCCGAAAGTCCCGAAAGTTCAAAAAGTTCGGTCATAACGAAAATGCTTGCAAGATAAGGGAAAATGCTTACGGCAAAAGGTATTGCCGACTTTGCGCCGTCGGTAAAAGCGTCGTAAGGCTTGACCTTTTTAACAAGTGAATAAATTAAAACAGCGATAAAAAATACGGGTATAAAGTAAACGCTCAATTTTTCTTCCGCCTTACGAAAATTTTAACTAAAAGTATTCCTATAATTGTTGAAACAAGTGTGGAAAGTATAGTCGGAAGTATTATGTCGGACGGCGAACTCGCCCCGAGCGAAGTCCTTAGCGCAAGGACTGACGACGGTATGATTTGCACGCTTGTTGCGTTGACTACAAAAAACATAGTTATTGCGTACTCTGTGTTTTTATGCTTTTCAAGTTCTTTAATCGCCTTTATACCCATGGGCGTAGTCGCACCGCTCATACCGAGCACGTTCGCCGCGATATTCATTGAAATAAAATCGTTGGCGGTATCGGGAACTTTGCCGAACAGTAATTTGTTAAAAGGGCGCAAAAGTCTTGCGATGCGGTTTGACAGTCCCGACTTTTCCGCTAAGGCAAAAATACCCATCCAAACGGCGTAAACCACCGTAAGTTTAAGGGATAAAGAAAGCGCTTTTTCACCGCCTGATAGCATGCCCGACAAAAGGTCGTTCGGCGAAACGAATAAAAGCGCTACCGACGATACCGTAATAATTATTCCGAAAACAACGTTCACGCTTAACTTTATGAGTTAAAATCGTTGAATATGCCGCCAAAAAGTGCTAAAATAATATAAATGCAAAAAAAGAAGGCTTATTAAATGAAAGAAAAGTTTTATTTGACGACCGCAATCGCTTATACGTCGGGAAAACCGCACGTCGGCAATACGTACGAAGCAATTTTATCCGACGCCGTCGCTCGCTTTAAAAGAAGGCAGGGCTACGACGTGTTTTTCCAAACGGGTACTGATGAGCACGGACAAAAAATCGAAGACAAAGCAAAGGCGGCGGGAAAATCTCCCAAGCAGTTTGTTGACGAAGTCGCAGGCGAAATCAAACGCATTTGGGACAAAATGGAAGTGTCGTACGACAAGTTTATCAGAACTACCGACGAAGACCACGTAAAACAAATTCAAAAGATATTCAAAAAACTTTACGAACAGGGCGATATTTATAAGGGAGAATACGAAGGTTGGTATTGTAAGCCTTGCGAATCTTTCTGGACGGAAAGCCAACTTAACGGCGGTAAATGTCCCGATTGCGGAAGGGAAGTTAAAAAAGCCAAGGAAGAAGCGTACTTCTTTAAAATGAGTAAGTATGCGGACAGGCTTATGAAATATTATGACGAACACCCGGAGTTTATCACTCCCGTTTCACGCAAAAACGAAATGATAAACAACTTCTTAAAACCCGGGCTTCAAGATCTTTGCGTTTCGAGAAGCACTTTTAAGTGGGGTATTCCCGTTGATTTTGACGACAAGCACGTCGTTTACGTTTGGCTTGACGCACTTTCAAACTATATCACGGGTATCGGCTACGACGCGGACGGAAATCACGGTGAAAACTATAAAAAGTATTGGCCTGCGGACGTTCATATAATAGGAAAGGACATTATACGATTCCACACTATTTATTGGCCCATCTTTTTAATGGCGCTCGGCGAACCGCTTCCCAAAAAGGTTTACGGACACGGTTGGCTTTTACAGGAAGGCGGCAAAATGAGTAAGTCGGTCGGCAACGTCCTTTACGCCGACGATTTAGCGGATACTTTCGGCGTCGATGCAATAAGGTATTACGTGCTTACCGCAATGCCTATGGAAAGCGACGGCGTTATTTCGTATGAATCTATTATCGACGAAATCAACGGCAACCTTGCAAACGTGTTCGGCAATCTCGTCAGCAGAACCGCCGCAATGATAAACAAATACTTCGGCGGCAGCGTTTATGACGCAGGTGCTTTTGAACCTATCGATCAGGACTTAAAGGAAGTCGTTTGCGGCGCATATAAAAAGGCGGCGGCAAAAATGGACGAATACAGAATCGCCGACGCAATAGAACAGGTGTTTACGGTATTCCGCAGGGCAAATAAATATATCGACGAAACTACGCCGTGGATTCTATCAAAGGACGAAAGCAAAAAGGACAGGCTTAAAACCGTTTTATATAATCTTGCCGAAAGCATCATTATAGGCGCTTCGCTTCTTAATCCGTTTATGCCGAAGGCAACCGAAAAAGCGGCGGAGATTTTCGGAACAAAACTCAGGGATTACGACATTATCGAAACTTTCGGAGTAAATAAAGAATACAAAGTCGTAAACGATGCGGAAATACTTTTCGCAAGAATTGATAAGGAAAAATTTATGGAAGAACTCAATGCAAAACAGCAGGCAAACGAACAAGTAAAGGCGCAAGAAGAACTTATAGGAATTGAAGATTTTTCAAAAGTAAAAATAAAAATCGCAAAAGTAATTGCCTGCGAAAAGGTTGAAAAAAGTAAAAAACTTTTAAAACTTACAGTAAAAATAGGCGATGAACAAAGGACGGTAGTAAGCGGAATTTCAAACTACTACACTCCCGAAGAACTTATCGGCAAAAAACTTGCGATGATCGTCAACTTAAAACCCGCAAAACTTTGCGGAATCGAAAGTCAGGGAATGATAATTTGCGCCGAAGACGAAAAAGCGGGCGTCGTTGCATATCTTTCGCCCGAGAAGGACGTTGAAGAAGGCAGTCAGGTATTTTAATGCTCGTTGACACACATTGTCACATTGACGGAGAAGAATACGAAAATAAAGCGGAAGTCGTCGCACGGGCAAACGAAAACGGTGTAGGCGTGCTTATAAATTCGGGCAGCAACGTAAAAACCAGTTTAAATTCTTTTGAACTTTCCAAAACCTTTTCGTCTGTTTACTTTTCTGCGGGCGTTCATCCCGACGATGCGGAAAATTTTGACGAACGTGCGTATTCAAAAATAAAAGAACTGTCAAACGATGATAAATGCGTGGGTATCGGTGAAATCGGGCTTGATTATCACTACACCCCGTATGATGAAAGTAAACAAAAGTCAGCCTTTATTAAGCAAATAGAACTTGCAAACGAAGTGCGCCTTCCGGTTATAATACACAGTAGGGACGCTACGTCGGACACGCTTGAAATCGTTAAAAAATATAAGCCGTATTCCGGTACGATGCATTGTTTTTCGGGCAGCGTTGAAACCGCAAAAGAATATCTTAATTTAGGTTTTTACCTTTCTTTCGGCGGAACTCTTACCTTTAAAAACAACGTCAAAACGGTTGAAGTTTTAAAAAATACGCCGCTTGACAGGATTCTTACCGAAACCGACAGCCCGTATCTTTCTCCCGAACCAAAAAGGGGAAGGCTTAACGAGCCTGCAAACGTCAGGTTTGTAGTGGAAAAAATCGCTCAAATCAAAAATATAGCGATTGAAGAAGTCGAACGCATCGTGTATGAAAACACGTTGCGGCTGTTTCATAAAATAAAGTAAAAACAAAGCCGAAAAAATTTTCGGCTTTGTTTCTCAAAAATTCGTCTTTTGTAGACTCGGTAAGGTAAGAACCTTACGCAGTCAGTATGTGAAGAATAAAAAATTTTATTCATAGGTAAAAATGAAAAATACACGCGAATCAACGGACAAAAAATTCTTTTATAAAAAATCGCTCGGTCAAAACTTTTTGACTGACGATTCTCTTTTGGAAAAAATAGTTGAACTGTCCGGTGTGGATGAAAATTCCGTTGTCATTGAAATCGGTTGCGGTGCCGGTGCGCTAACTAAACATCTTGCGAAAAAAGTAAAAAAAGTAATCGGATACGAAATCGACGGAAGACTTATTCCGAATCTCAAAGAACTTTCGGGCGTGTATAAAAACTTAACGGTAATTCATAACGACGTAATGAAGGAAGAGATGAGCGAAATAGAGCGTGTTGCGGGTGAAGATTTTTATCTTGTCGCAAACCTTCCTTACTACATAACGACTCCCGTAATAATGCGGTTTATAGAAAACTCGAATCACGTTAAAGGCATAACCGTTATGGTACAGGAAGAAGTTGCTGATAGGCTTGCGGCAAATCCCGGTGATTCCGACTACGGCGCAATAACCGCATCTATAAATCTCGTCGGAAACGCAAAAAAAGTTTTGCGCGTAGGTCGTGAAAAGTTCACGCCGTCTCCGAACGTCGATTCGGCAGTCGTCAGAATAGCTATCGAAAGAAATAAGTTTACGGGCAAAAATCAGACAGCCATAAAGGATGCCATCCGTTGCGGTTTTTCGGGAAGGCGCAAAACGCTTGTAAACAATATAATAAATTATTATAAAACAGACCGAAAAACGGCTGAAAAAATTGTTTTGGACGCAGGCTTCGATCTTTTAGTCAGGGGTGAAAGACTTTCTGCGCAAGACTACGTTAAACTTTCCGAGTTTACGGTGAAATTAAAATGAAAAAAATTGTCGTTGCAACTTCAAATAAAGGAAAACTTAAAGAATTCAGTCAAATTTTAAGTGATTACGTAATAATCTCAATGAAGGACGCAGGCTTTAAGGGTGAAATTGAAGAAACGGGAAAAACCTTTCGCGAAAACGCTTATTTAAAAGCGAAAACCGTTGCCGACAGTTTAGGTGTGCCTGCGCTTGCGGATGATTCGGGACTTTGCGTAAACGCACTCGGCGGTGCGCCCGGAATTTATTCCGCAAGATATTCGGAAGATGGAACCGATAAGTCAAACCGAGAATTATTACTCAAAAATATGAAAGGTTTATCCGACAGGACGGCAAAGTTTATTTGCGTACTTTGTTACGTTGAGCCTTGCGGAAAGGTTATTTATGCCGAAGGCGAAACTTACGGAAAAATTCTCGAAAGCGAGCAAGGGAGCGCAGGTTTCGGTTACGATCCCGTGTTTTTTAGCGACGACCTAAATAAAAGCATGGGGGAAGCATTACCCGACGAAAAGAATTCCGTGTCGCATAGGGCAAGGGCGATTTTTGCGATAAAGGATAAGTTATGAAAACTCTTTTCGTAATCTCAGACACTCACGGAAACGGTGAAAAAATAAAAAAACTTTTGCCGATAATGGAAGAAAGCGACTTCGTGATTCATCTTGGCGACTATATCACGGACACACGTTATTTATCCGAAAAAGTTTACGAAAAACTTTATGCCGTAAAGGGTAATTGCGACGGCGGCGGGGACGATTTAATAGTCGAAGTCGAAAATAAAAAAATATTGTTGACTCACGGCGACCGTTACGGAGTAAAGCAGGGAAATTTAAAACTTTTACTCAAAGCCAAGGAAATAGGTGTCGACGCCGTTTTTTTCGGACACACCCACAAATCGCTTACCGAAGAAGTCGACGGAATTACTTTCGTAAACCCGGGAACGCTTTCAAGGTATTCAAATAAGTCGTACGCGTACGTCGTTATCGCAAACGATAAAATCACCGCCAAAATAGTAGATATTCCCGAGTAAAGCAGGGAAAACGATACAAAAGAAAAAACCCGTAAAATTTTACGGGTTTTTGTTTTTTTACAGGTTAAAATTAAGCCCTTTCAACTTTGCCGCTCTTTAAGCACCTGGCGCAAACGTACTGTTTTTTAACAGTGCCGTCAGGTTGTTTAACGCTGACTTTCTGGATGTTGGCTTCAAATGAAGTCGGGGTTTTACGGTTACTGTGGCTAACCAAGTTGCCCGATAATTTACCTTTACCGCAAACGCTGCATACTCTGCTCATATATACTTCCTCCGAATAAATGTACTCAATTAAATTTATCAACGATTACTCTACCATATATTCGTCAAAAAAGCAAGAAAAAAACGGCAAAAATATTAAAAATTTAATATACCGCCTAAAAAGGCGACAATAAAAGTCCCATAAATTAAGTTAAATTGTTGCAAATTAAAAAATAATATAGTAAAATAATAATACCGCAAAGGGGAACAAATGGCTGTAAAGACAAATAATATTTACGGAAAGATTATTATTTCCGACAAAACAATCGAGCGTTTTATCGCCCACACTTCACTTGACTGCTACGGAATCGTCGAGTTTGTGTCGGGTAGTTTTGTCGAGTCCGTAATTTCATTTTTAACCTTCCGCACCAAAAGTAAAGGCGTAAAGGTAAAAAGCAATGGTGACAGGATAAGCATCGAAGTTTCCGTTATCGTCAAGTACGGCGTTTCCATCAAGGCGGTAGTTGAATCTCTTAAAGAGTCTATTAAATACAAAGTAGAACGGTTTACGGGAATGATAGTTGACGTCATCAACGTCAACGTCGCCGGCGTTAAACTGTGATATAGTTTCGGAGAAAATCTATGCAGAAAATTCTTAATGGGGCAATGTTTAAGTCGATGATTATTTCGGCGTCCAAGCTCCTTGAAATAAATAGGGTGACCGTTGACGCACTCAACGTTTTCCCGGTACCGGACGGCGACACCGGAACGAACATGTCGCTTACTTTAAAATCGGCGGTTAAGGAAGTGGTTAATTGTAAGTCCATTAAGCTTGCCGACATTGCGGAATCCGTCAGCAAAGGCGCACTTCGAGGTGCAAGGGGAAACTCAGGCGTTATCTTATCGCAAATTCTTCGCGGAATGTGCGGTGCGTTCAAGGATAAAACCGAAATTGACGTAAAGGCATTTTCACAAGGTCTTATTTCGGGTGCGGAAGTCGCTTACGGCGCAGTCAGTAAGCCTAAGGAAGGCACGATTTTAACTGTAATCCGCATGATTGCGGAACATTCCAAGTCGATTAAATCGAAATATAAGGATTTTGAAGAATTTTTCCCGTCGATTCTTGCAAAGGGTGACGAAGCATTGAATCTTACCCCGACGCTTCTTCCCGTTCTTAAAAAAGCGGGCGTCGTCGATGCGGGCGGCAGAGGACTTTTATACATACTCGAAGGAATGTATAAAGCGGTAATGGGTGAAGTTATCGCGGGCGAAGTAGCCGACGAAGGCGTAAAATCCACCGAAACGACTATCGAACACGCCGACATAATGAGCCTCGGCAATATAGAATTTGCTTACTGTACGGAATTTTTTATAGTAAATCTTCACAAAAAAACAACGCTTGCCGACATTGAAAAGTTAAAGGAAACGCTTATGACTTTGGGCGATTCCGTAATCGTTATCGGCGACCTTGAATTCGTTAAAGTTCACGTCCACACGAACCAACCGGGCGTTGCGCTTACAAAAGCCTTGGAACTCGGCGAACTCGATAAACTTAAAATCGAAAACATGCTCGAACAAAACCGTGCTTTAATGAAAAAGTACGAAGAAGAAAAGAAAGAAATGGGCATGATGGCAGTATCTTCGGGCGAAGGTCTTTCGGGTATATTTAAAGATCTTAACGTTGACGCCGTTATCGAAGGCGGACAAAGTATGAACCCGTCTGCAAGCGATATTGCCGACGCCGTTCAAAGAATTAACGCCGAAAACGTTTTCGTTTTCCCGAACAACAAGAATATTATTCTTGCTGCGGAACAGGCAAAATCGTTAGTTGAAAACAGAATAATTCACGTTATACCCACCAAAAACGTTCCGGAAGGTTTTGCGGCGGCTATGGCGTTTAACCCCGAACTCAAAGCGGATGAAAACAAAGCAAACATGATTCACGCAATGGATACGGTGACGGTAGGTCAGGTGACTTATGCGGTGCGTAATACCAAAATGGACGGTTTTGAACTCAAAATCGGCGACATCATGGGGCTTGACAACAAAAAAATTCTTACCGCCGGCAAAGATATTTCCACCGTGTCGCTCGACCTTATCGAGCGTTTGCGCAGCGGTGAAGAACTTATAACTCTTTACTACGGACAAGACGTATCAGAGGATGACGCAAACGCACTTGCCGACAGCATACGGGAAAGATATCCCGAATGCGACGTTGAAGTGCAGTACGGCGGACAGGCAATTTACTACTACTTGATTTCACTTGAATAACGCAAAAGGGAAAGCGAAAAACTTTCCCTTTTTTAATTAAAGGTTATGGAACTGAATAAAATTCGCGGCGTAAACGAAAAACGCGAAAAAGATTTTAATAAACTCGGAATTATGAACACGGAAGACCTAACGTGTTTTTTTCCGCGCAGTTATCTTGATTTACGTGAGAAGCAGCCTTTAAAATACGCATATAATAACGACGTAATTTTAACAACGGGTAAAGTCGTTTCAATTCCGACTACAAGGTTTTTCGGCCGCCGGGGCGGAGGCATGGTAAAAGTTTTTTGCGAGCAGGAGGGTTTTTATTTTTCGTGCGTTTGGTTTAATCAAACTTACGTTGCAAGCCGTTTAAAAGTCGGGGAAGATTATCTTTTTTACGGTAGGGTTAGCGACAAAACGGGCGAATTAAGCATGGTAAATCCATCATTTGAGCCGTGTGAAAAGTCGTATAGGCTAAAAGGAATAGTCCCACAGTACCCGCTTAAAGGCAATCTTACACAAAAAATCGTGCGCGACAGCGTTCGTCTTGCGGTTGATATCGAAAAACCCGAAAGCGTAATACCCGTTGATTTACAGAAAAAGTATTCTCTCGACAACCTTTATTACAGTTTTAAGCAAGTCCACAATCCCGAAAATTTTGAAAAGGAAAAAGTTTGCGCAAACCGTATTGCCGTCGAGGAGTATTTTAAACTTATCTCGGCTTTCAGATTTATAAAAGGCAGTAGGGAGCAAGTAAGAATAAACAAATACGACTGTTCGTCAAAGGAACTTGTGGAATTTATCGCAACAAGGTTTCCGTTTGAGTTTACGGAAGGGCAAAAGGCGGCTGTCAATGAAATTTATGCGGACATGACGGGCAGTTCGGTAATGAATAGGCTTATGCAAGGCGACGTCGGCAGCGGCAAAACGGCGGTTTCGCTTTGCGCTGTGTTTATTGCGGTAAAAAGCGGTTATCAGGCGGCAATTCTCGCTCCGACCGAAGTTCTTGCAAGGCAAAACTACTTGGCGGCGAAAAAGGCTTTTCCCGACTATAACGTCGACCTTTTAACGGGTTCGATGTCCGTAAGAGAGAAACGTGACGTCAAAGACGCGCTTAAAAACGGATATATAAACATTTTGGTAGGAACTCACGCCGTAATTCAGGAAGACGTTGAGTTCAAAAGTCTTTCGGTATGTGTTTGCGACGAACAACACCGTTTCGGCGTCGCACAGAGAAGCGCTTTAATGAATAAGGGCGTGACTCCCGATGTGCTTGTTATGAGTGCAACGCCAATTCCAAGGACGCTTTCTTTAATAGTTTACGGCGACCTTGATATAACAACGGTTAAAGACA
>JAXFZW010000083.1:0-15274 GCA_034184645.1 Clostridia bacterium
ACTAAACGTCAAAGAAATCGAATTTATTGACGACGCAAGCAAATTTGTCAAGTATTTAATTAAACCGCAACTTAAAACTCTCGGTCCGAAGTACGGCGCAAAACTCGGTAAAATTCGTGCATTCTTTGCAGATTGCAATACGGCCGAAATAGTGTCGACCGTAAAGAAAGGAGAAACCTATAAAACAAATATCGACGGCGATGAATTTGAGTTTACGCTTGACGATCTTTTAATCAGCAGCGAGAGCATGGAAGGTTTTGTTGCGTCAAGTGATAACGGTCTTACCGTGGTTATGGATACGCACATTACTCCCGAGCTTAAAGCGGAAGGAATCGAGAGAGAAATTATCTCTAAAATTCAATCTATGCGTAAAGATGCGGGATTTGAAGTCGTTAACAGGATCAACGTCGGTTACGAAACCGCGGATGACGAAATTAAGCACGCATTTACACAAGGAAAAGATCTCAAATCTGTTATTCTTGCGGATGAAATCAAAGAAGGACTGATTGAAGGTGCTTATTCCAAGGAGATTGACGTAAACGGCGCTAAATGCGTTGTTTCCGTTGAAATTTCAAAGTAATGAGAGCGGCTGAGTGGAAAGATTATTCGGTAATTGCCACAGGTGACGGCTATAAGCTTGAAAGATGGGGTAATGTTATACTTTTAAGGCCAGATCCGCAAGTTATTTGGAAAAGTTCCATTGATCTTGACGGATATAAAGGTCTTTCGGCGAAGTATATAAGAAGTGAAAGCGGTGGCGGAAGGTGGCTTAAAAAAGGTGTTATGCCTGATGAATGGACGGTTTCATATAAGGAACTGAAATTCAAAATTAAACCTATGGGATTTAAGCATACCGGTCTTTTCCCCGAACAAGCGGTAAACTGGGATTTGATGTCTGACCTTATAAAAAAGGCCGGTAGGGAAATTTCGGTTCTTAATCTTTTTGCGTACACCGGTGGTGCTACCGTTGCGTGTTTAAAAGCGGGCGCTAGCGTTTGCCACGTTGACGCAGCCAAGGCAATGGTTGAACGTGCCGGCGAAAACGTCAGGCTTTCCGGACTTAAAGATGCAAAAGTAAGATATATAATAGACGACTGTAAAAAGTTTGTTGAAAGAGAAATACGTCGCGGAAGGAAATACGACGCCGTGATTATGGATCCGCCGTCTTACGGTAGGGGTCCTAACGGTGAAATGTGGAAACTTGAAAACGAACTTTTCCCGCTTGTGAAACTTTGTAACGAAGTTTTAAGCGATAATCCTCTTTTCTTCTTAATTAACAGTTATACGACGGGGCTTCAACCGCAGGTTATAAAAAACGTGTTGGAACTTACCGTTGCAAAAGGAAGGGAAGGAAAAGTTGACGCATATGAAGTAGGTATAAAGACGCAGGAAGAAGGAGTTATCCTACCTTGCGGAAATAGTGGTATTTGGATAAACGGATAAAAAAATGCAAGAAAACGAACTTATTATTCTTCATGAAGACAACCATTTAATCGTGGTTTTAAAACCGCAAAATACGCCTTGTTGCGAAGATGAAAGCAAGGACCCTGACCTTTTGACTATGGTTAAAGATTATATCAAAACTACTTATAATAAACCAGGAAACGTTTACGTAGGTCTTGTTCATAGGCTTGACAGACCTACGGGCGGTATTATGGTTTTTGCGAAAAGCAGTAAGGCAGCGGCAAGACTTTCGGAGCAAATGAAGAACGGGGATTTTGAAAAGAAGTATTTCGCCGTTGTTTGCGGAAGACCTAAGGAAGATAAAGCGGTTTTAACTCATTATCTTAAAAAGAACGCAGTAAATAACATGGTTTATCTTTCGTCTCCAACGGTGGAGGGAGCTAAAAAAGCGGAACTCGATTATTGTGTTTTGGAAGAAAAAGACGGTTTATCGCTCGTTGACGTTCGCTTACATACGGGAAGGAGTCATCAGATAAGGGTACAGATGAATGCGATAGGTTGTCCGCTTTACGGCGATATGCGCTACGGTGGTGAAAAGGCTAAAAAGGGTTTTCTTGCACTTTGGGCATACTATCTTTCCTTTTCGCACCCCATTTCAAAAGAAAGACTCGTTTTCAGGGTTGAACCGCCGAAAGAATTACTTCCGTGGAAAAATTTTGATCTTTCAAAGTCGGTTACGGTAATAAAGCCCGAGTATTGATTTGTGATAGATAAAAAAGTCCGTAGGTTTTCCTACGGACTTTTTGCGTCTTAATAAGATGAAGAAAGAAAGCCTTATTTTGTAGAATCCTTCAAATGATTTAAGACGCTCTTACACTTTTATTATATTCAAAATATCGTAATTAAGGTTATTTCGCTAAAATAATCGATTATTTAATATTATAATATTAAAAAACGACTAAAAGGCGATTGACAAAATGAAGGTTTTAATGTAAAATAAAGTAGATTGTAAATAAATATTAAATAATTAGTTTATTTAAGGAGTTTCGTGCTTCAATGAAAATCGCAAAACCATACAGAATCGTTGCATTATTAGTCACATTATTACTGTCTTTTACTTTCGCGGCTGTGTTAATGGTAACTCACGTGGCAAAGGCTGACGGTCCTGATCCTAAAGACTATTTTTCCTATAAAAGCAGGACGTATGTCCAGGATGACGTTGTTTTCGAGGACGACGTCGCTAAAGTTAAACTTTATACCGACGAACCGTTTTATGCCGTAAACGACCTTGTTTTTAATGATTTTTCCGTGACGCTTGTATTGCCTGCGCTTAGCGACGGTGCAACGTTTACCGTAATGCTTAAAACTCCGTCCTACTATAAAACGGGTAATCCGATGATTATCGACGGAGTCACCGCTTACGCTACCGAAATTGAAAATTTTGTTAAATTTACGTTGGACGGTAGTTCTCTTAAAGCGGCTTTCAACGAGGGTGCGGAACAAGTCGTTGACACGGCTTTTGACGTTGATAATTTAAAAAGAGTTACGCTTAGTTTCAAAGTTGATTCTGATTTTATTCAAGCGAGTTACGTGTATGACGGCGGATCAAGCGTTGATTTCCCGTCTGTAACCGACGAATATTATAAAGTAGATTCAAACCGCGCGGTAGTTGGTAAAATTTATTTTTACGGTGCTACGGATCAAACGTTTTCTCTTGTTAACGTTGATCAAAAAGCGTCTGACGTCGATGGAAAATATAAACAGACGTTTGAACTTGATTCCGATAATAAATTTGTTGTAAAGGCAAATTCAGTCGTTACGCTTTCCGATTCGCTTACAAATATTAAATCGGGTGATAACGTAGTATTGCTCGGATATAAGTACAATATTTCCTTTAATAAATATTTGCTTACGGGTGCAGACAATACGGCATATTCGTTAAAGGGTGGCGATGCAACCGTACTTGCTGACAGCACTTACGTTGCGTTTAATGAAGTTGGCAATAAAACCGTCGATATAATGAAGGGCGACGAAGTTGTCGAAACGGTTTCCTTTAAGGTCGTTGACAGAGAAAACGACGAAGATGCTCCCGTTTATAATACGAGTGATGCGATTGCGCTCGAATCTTTCAAGGCTTACTTCAATAAATTGGTTGCCGACGCTATCGAAAACGGCGAAACGTCAATTACGATTGAAAAGTCTAAACTTTACAATCTTGTTTCGGACGAATATTCCTCGCTTGACACAATGACTTATGTGGTTAAATATTGGGCGGACGACAGCAATAGTTCGTCTTCAAGCGGCAGAATTGATATTGCGCAAGCAGGTCATTATAGATTTATAATCTTATTTACCGATCAAAGCGGCAACGCCATGGTTGAAGAACAGTTCTTCTATAAATCGGCATCTGATTCAACGCTCGAACTTTACGGTGAATATAAAGATTATATCTTTGAGTTTGACGTTGAATTTGACGGAAAACTCAGTATATCTGTCGGTACTGCCGGTACAGGTTATAAGGGTGTAAGGTATTCTTCTTCCGCATTTACAATAGAAGGTAAGGATTATACTTCCGAATATAAACTTTATTACAGCGCAACACAAATTGCCGAAGGCGATGAAGGATGGAAGGAGATAGTTGCAGCAAGCGATGCGACCGATCAGGATAAAACTTACGGCGCGTTCAGTTATGATGAAATTAAATCAATAAACTATGACGGAACGCTTGCGTTTACTCCCGACAGAGTAGGCTATTACAAATTGGAATGCTCTGTCAATTCAACGCTTACCGCTAACGGAGATTCAAAGTCGGTTACGTTTGAAGTTAAGGAACAAACCAAAACGGTTACTCCCGATGATCATTGGCTTGAAAACAACGTTTGGTCTGTGGTTTTCCTTTCGGTAGGCACGTTGAGTCTTATCGGTATAATCGTTCTCCTTTTTATTAAACCGAAGGATGATGATTCGATCGAAAAATAATTTTTCCGATTAAAAAACCCCGGGCTTATGCTCGGGGTTTGATTTTTTTTAATGGGTAGTATGATAGAATTTACGGCTAATAAAAACCAAAAACTTGTAAAGTGCGTCATGGACAACGTCTCCGGCGTTTCTTACTCCGCCGTAATGAAACTTTTGCGCAAAAAAGATATTAAGGTGAACGGAAAACGCGTAAGTAGCGACGTTTCCCTGAATGCAGGGGACAATGTCGTTTTGTATGTTGAGATTCATAAGCCTTTATTTCCCGTTGTGTTTGAAAACGATGACGTTTTGGTTATAGATAAGCCTTCCGGATATTCGTCCGAAAGCGTATTTCAAAACCTTTCGGAAAATCGGGAATTGTATTTTATTCACAGGCTTGACAGGAATACTTCGGGTATTATGATTTTTGCAAAAAATAAGACTGCCGAATCAGAACTTTTAACCGGATTTAAAAAACATGAATTTGTTAAGATTTATTATGCGGAAGTGTTCGGTTGTCCGGAAAAAAGTTCTGATATTTTAACCGCTTACTTATCTAAGGATGCGGAAAGTTCATTTGTAAGCGTTTCGGCAAAAAAGCAAAAAGGTTCTGTATTAATAAAAACGGGTTATGAAGTGATTTCGTCAAACGGAAAAACTTCGACGTTAAAAGTTCGCTTATATACGGGTAAAACGCATCAGATACGCGCACATCTCGCATTTATCGGTTGTCCTATAGTCGGCGACGGAAAGTATGGTAATAATGCTAAAAATAGGGAACACGGCGCAAAAACCCAAATGCTTACAGCTTATTCGTTGACGTTAAAATTTGATAAAACAAAGCGATTATACTATCTGAACGATAAAACCTTTACAGCGATATCGGAGAATAAATAATGCCGCAGGACGCTTTTACTTTAAATCACTTATGTCGGGAATTAAACGGCTTACTTTCCGGCGGTAAAATAAATAAAATTATTCAGCCCGAAAATGAGCGTGTAGAACTTTCCGTATATAACGGAAAGGGTACTTACAGGTTTATTTTAGACGTAAAACCTTCTTCACCGAGAATAGGTATAACCGATGAAGTTCGCGAAGCGTTGCTTACGGCTCCAAACTTTTGTATGCTACTCAGAAAGCACTTGTCGGGTGCGACGATAAACGAAATCAAACTAATGGGCTTTGACCGTGTTGTTGCGATAAGATGTACCGGTGGCGGTGAGTTTTACTCGGAAGAAAAAACGCTTTACGTTGAACTTATGGGGCGGTATAGCAATATTATTTTGACGGAGAACGGGAAAGTTCTTGGCGGTAATCGCGGAATTAACTTTTTTGATAACGGCGTAAGGCCGTTAATCGTCGGGTTGCCGTACGCATATCCGCCCGTTGGGGAAAAGAAAGTCCCCGACGACGTGTCGCTTATTTCGTATTTTGAGGCTTTTGACGGAGACGACCTTTCGTTGTATATAACGGCAGGTGTTCAAGGAGTCTCTTTGCTTACCGCGAAAGAGGCCGTTGACGGTTTTAGGGAAAATTTTAACGGAAAAAATTTTTATTTATATCTTAAAAAATTTTTGTATTCAGAAACACTTACCCCGTGTGTGTTGGTTGAAAACGGTAGGGTTAAAGACGTTTTTGCGTATCCTTATAAAACGGTAAAGGGGGAATACGTTTACTTTCCTTCCTTGTATGAGGCAGAAGATTATTTTTTTACGAATAAAGATAAAGACACGATTTTCAATAATAAAAAAAATGAATTAACGTCGTGTGTTTCGGCGTCGATTAAAAAGTACAATAAAAAACTTACTGCTGTTTGTCAACGTGAAAGGTTGGCGGAAGATTCTGAAAAATACCGCCTTTACGGAGAATTTATTTTGGCAAACATGTATAAGTTAAAACGTGGAGACAGTTC
Organism: Clostridia bacterium; assembly: GCA_034184645.1. GTDB lineage: Bacteria > Bacillota > Clostridia > Christensenellales > Borkfalkiaceae > UBA1259. The sequence continues at coordinate 6,275 of JAXFZW010000083.1, forward strand.
CTTTACGGCAACTAATTACTATGACGGAACGGAATTGCTCGTCCCGTTAGATGAAAATCTTTCTCCGTCACAAAATGCGGAAAACTATTACAAAAAATATACGAAAGCAAGGCGAACGCTTGAAAACGTGATTCCGCAAAAGAATAAAATTATAGAAGAAATAAATTATCTTAATGCAGTTAAGGACGAAATCGATCTTTGTGAAACTGTTTCCGATACGGAATCAATAAAAAACGAATTGATTAGTGCCGGAATTTTGAATGAAAAAAGAATAAATATAAAAAAGAAGGTTCAGAAAACTAAAAGAACTTATATCGTAAACGGCTTTACCGTAAACGTCGGCAGAAACAACGTTGAAAACGATGAAATTACGATAAGCGCAGCGAAATCAGATATTTGGTTGCATGCAAAGGATATTCACTCGTCGCACGTCGTAATCGAGTGTAACGGGAAATTGCCTGACGATAAAACTCTACTTATTGCCGCTGAAATTTGTGCTTATTATTCTCATGCAAGAGAAGACGGACGTGTTGAAGTTGTTTATACGCAAAGGAAAAACGTTAAAAAACCAAACGGAGCTAAACCGGGTTTTTTTGTATACGATAATTATTCGTCGATTTCGGTTAAACCGCTAAAACACGAAGAACTTATGAAAAATGAATAGTTTTAGGTGTAAAAAAGCCTTGCGTTTTATTTTTCATTATGATAAAATATCTATTAGTTTTAAAGTATTAGGAGTATAGGATGAACTACACCGTTGAAAAAGCTGAAAAAAGCACTGTAAAAATTACTATCGAACTTAACGCAACCGAATGGAACGAAGCAATCAATGCTGCTTATGAAAAGACTAAGGGCAGATACAATATCCCCGGTTTCCGTAAAGGAAAAGTCCCCAAACATCTTATTGAAAGCGCATACGGAAAGGGCGTTTTCTATGAAGATGCGATTAACTGGGCTTTCCCCAAGTATTACGAAGAAGTTTTAGATAAGGAAAAAGATCTTTTCACCGTTTCTCAACCTGAAATCGACGTCAAGGACTTAACTGACGAAAAACTCGTTTTGGAAGCAATCGTTGCCGTAAAGCCCGAAGTTAAACTCGGTGAATATAAGGGTATATCTTTCAAAAAAATTGAGTATAATGTTAAAGACGAAGATATTGAAGACGAAATCAAACGCTTACAGGAAAGGAATTCCAGAATGGTTGACGTTAAAGGTCGCGCGGTTGAAAACGGCGATACGGTAAACATTGACTATTCCGGCTCTGTTGACGGAGTTAAGTTTGAAGGCGGTACGGCAGAAAAACAAGATCTCGTAATCGGTAGCGGATCGTTTATTCCCGGATTTGAAGAACAACTTATCGGTATGAATATCGGTGAAGAAAAAGACATTAACGTTAAATTCCCCGAAGAATACCATGCGGAAAATCTTAAAGGTAAGGATTCCGTATTTCATATCGTTCTTCACGGAATAAGGAAAAAGGAACTTCCTGAAGTAAACGACGAATTTATAAAAGATTCTACGGGTGCTGAATCGCTTGACGCTTACAAGGCTGAGACGCGTGAAAGACTTGAAAAACAGAACAAAGATAGGGCGGATAGGGAAATTGAAGATGAAATCGTTAAAAAGATTTCCGAAAACGCAACCGTCGAAATTCCGGACGCTTTGATTGAAAACCAAATCGACCGTATGGTTCAGGAAACGGAATACAGACTTTCATATCAGGGTTTAAGACTTGACGACTATCTTAAATATATCGGACAGACGAGAGAACAGTTCCGTGACGGCTATAAAGCACAGGCTGAAAGTCTTGTTAAATCGCAACTCGTAATTGAAAAGATTATCGAAGAAGAAAAAATCGAAGCGACGGATGAAGAAGTTGAAGCAAGACTTGCCGAAATGGCTGAAAAACAGGGTAAAAAAGTTCCCGACGTTAAGTCGAATATGAATGCCCGTCAGTTGGATTATATTAAAAACGATATTATTGTTAAAAAGCTTTTCGACACGTTAAAAAGCGCAAACGTTATTGCGTAAGTCAAACCAAAGGGTAAAGGTGTAAAGTGGACATTAAGAATACCGTAGTTCCATACGTTGTGGAACAAACCAATAAAGGCGAAAGAAGTTACGATATTTATTCAAGGCTTTTAGAAGACAGGATTGTTTTTCTTACAGGCGAAATAAACGATGCGGTTGCCGATGCGGTTGTCGCTCAACTTATTCTTCTTGAAGGACGCGATCCCGATAAAGATATAAGCCTTTATATCAATAGTCCCGGTGGTAGCGTGACCGCAGGGCTTGCAATTTACGACACAATGAACTATATCAAATGTGACGTTAGCACGATTTGTATAGGGCTTGCGGCGTCTATGGGCGCGTTTTTGCTGTCAAGCGGAGCAAAGGGAAAAAGATATGCTCTTCCTAACAGTGAAATTATGATTCACCAACCTTTGGGCGGGGCGCAAGGTCAGGCGAGCGATATTAAAATTCAGGCGGACCATATTATTAAAACTAAAAAGCGTCTTAACGAAATATTGGCTAAAAACACAGGTAAACCGTTTGAAATGGTTGAAAAGGACACCGACAGAGATAATTATCTTTCTGCGGACGAAGCGTTAGAATACGGACTCATAGATAAGATTTTTGTAAATCGTCCGTAAAATAAACTTTTTGGAGTTTTATGAAGGAAAAAGATCAACAATTCTGTTCGTTCTGCGGCAAACCCAAAGAACTGACTAAAAGACTTATTGCCGGACCAAACGGATTCTTTATTTGCGACGAATGCATTGAAATTTGCCGTGAACTTATGAAAGAAGAAGAAAGTAAAGAGGCTCCCGCTAAAACGGAACTTTTGAAACCGGCTGAAATAAAAGCAAAACTTGACGAATATATTATCGGTCAGGAAGAAGCGAAAAAAGTCTTATCGGTTGCCGTATATAATCATTATAAAAGAATAAACGGAAAAAACGAAAGTGACGTAGAACTTGACAAAAGTAATATTTTGCTTTTAGGACCTACGGGCAGCGGAAAAACTTTGCTTGCAAAAACGCTTGCAAAAATTTTAGACGTGCCTTTCGCAATTGCTGACGCAACTACGCTTACCGAGGCGGGATATGTCGGCGAAGACGTTGAAAATATCCTTCTTAAACTCATTCAGGCTGCCGATTATGATGTGGAAAGAGCGCAAAGGGGCATAGTTTACATTGACGAAATAGATAAAATCGCCAGAAAAAGCGAAAATGTTTCTATTACGCGTGACGTTTCCGGCGAAGGGGTTCAACAGGCACTTTTGAAAATAATTGAAAGTACCGTTGCTAACGTTCCTCCGCAAGGAGGAAGAAAGCATCCTCAACAGGAATTTATTAAGATTGATACGACGAATATTTTATTTATTTTGGGCGGCGCATTTGTAGGACTTGATGAAATAGTCTCCAAAAGAAAAGAAAAGTCGTCTTTGGGTTTTGGCGGAAACGTTGAAAAGCATAAGGATAAATCTTATGATTTTATTCGCGATGTTCAGCCGCAAGACTTGATTAAGTTTGGTTTAATTCCTGAATTTGTCGGACGTGTGCCGATAACGGTCGGGCTTCACCCGCTTACCGAACAAGCGCTTGTCAGCATATTGACAGAACCTAAAAACGCTCTTGTTAAACAGTATAAAACGCTTATAGGTCTCGATAAGGTTGATCTTGAAATAACGGACGGTGCTGTCAGGGCTGTTGCAAAACGTGCAATTGAACTGAATACCGGGGCCAGGGGGTTGCGTACGATTCTTGAAAATCTTATGCTTGATACGATGTACGATATACCGACTGAACAGGGAATAAAACAAGTTATAGTTGACGAAGATGTTGTGGTAAACGGCGCAAAGCCTAAAATTATAAAAAAAGAAATAGCCTGAATCGGCATAATAAATCGTCAAAAAATAATTAAAAATTTTTAATAAAAACCCTATAAAACGTTTGACAAGACCTTGCATTGTGTTATACAATGATTAGGCTGTGTAATCTGGGTTGATACGGAAAGTTGCTGAAAATGCAGTTTGCAACAGGTAATTTCCGTTGACAAGTGTGGGGGCGTGACCCCTGCGACTAACTTCAAAATAGAAAGTAAAGTCATTCGCAGCGACTTAAAATTTAAGTATCGGCGAATGATTTTTTTATTTTCAAAAATTTGACACACACGGCAGAGTTTACAACAGCAAGTCAAAACAGTTAGGATAAAAAGGAGTTATCAAAATGGCAGGACAAAAAATCAGAATTAAACTTATGTCTTATGACAGCGAAATGCTTGATCAAGCGGCTACCAGGATTATTGAAACGATGAAGAAATCCGGTGCGAAAATAAGCGGACCTATTCCGCTTCCCACCGAAAAGGAAATCGTTACGATACTTCGTTCGCCGCATAAATATAAAGATTCGCGCGAACAGTTTGAAATCAGAACGCACAAAAGACTTATTGATATTTATTCGCCCAACGTTAAGATTTTGGATAGCATCAATCTTCCCGCTGGCGTAGATATTAAAGTTAAACTGTAAACAATTAAACATTATATATATTATCGGAGGTGAACTTTATCTATGAATAAAGCAATCATTGGCAGAAAGTTAGGTATGACCCAGGTTTTCTCCGCGGACGGCAAGGTAATTCCGGTTACCGTAATTGAGGCAGGTCCCTGTCCCGTCGTTCAGGTTAAAACTTTGGAAAGAGACGGATATTCCGCGGTCAAGCTCGGTTTTGATCAGGTTTCCGAAAAAGAGCTCAACAAACCCGAACTCGGTCTTTTCAAAAAGACGGGTATCGCTCCCCAAAAAGTTTTGAAGGAATTCAGGCTTGACGGGGCTGATACGATGGAAGTCGGTAGCGTTGTTTCGTGTGACGTTTTCGCCGCAGGCGACAAAATCGATATTTCGGGCGTAACCAAAGGTCACGGATTTACGGGCGTTATCAAAAGATGGAATAATCACAGACTTAAAGAAACGCACGGTGTCGGTCCTGTACACAGGGAAGTTGGTTCTTTGGGTGCGAACAGCTCGCCGTCAAGGGTTTTCAAAGGCAAAAAGATGCCTGGTCAGTACGGTCACGAAAACGTAACCATATTGAATCTTGAAGTTGTAAAAGTCGACAAAGAAAGGAATGCGATTCTTGTTAAGGGTGCGGTTCCCGGTCCTGTAAAAGGGATTGTTTATTTAAGAAACAGCGTTAAAGCGTAAGGAGAAAGGATATGCCAAGTGTTAAGTTATACGATATGAAAGCAAACGAAGTAGGCACGCTCGAATTATCCGACGTATTTAACGCCGAATATAACGAGTCGGTTATTCACCAGGCGGTTGTAACCAGGCTTGCTAACGAAAGACAGGGTACAAAAAGCACGCTTACCCGTAGCGAAGTTCGCGGGGGTGGTGCTAAACCTTGGAGACAAAAAGGAACCGGTAGGGCAAGACAAGGTTCTATCAGAAGTCCTCAATGGGTTAAGGGCGGCGTAGTTTTTGCTCCGAAATCCAGAGATTTCTCCAAAAAGATGAATATTATGGCGAAAAGGGTTGCTCTTTTCTCGGCTCTTTCGCAAAAGATTAGGGATGATGAAGTAATCTTTATTGATGAAATAAAGGTTTCCGCTCCCAAAACGAAGGAAATGGCAGCATTCCTTAAAGCGTTCAAACTTGATAAAACCGTTCTTATCGTTATGGATAACGATGATCAGACTTTGTTGAGGGCGTCGGCAAATATCTGCGCGGTAAACACTATTCCGGTTAGTCAGATAAATACTTACGACATTGTTAAAAACGCTAAGGTTGTTATTTCCAAGAAGGCTGCTTTACAATTACAGGAGGTCTACGGAGAATAATGGCTGCACATGATATTATAATTAAACCCCTTCTTTCCGAAAAAAGCTATGAAGGGATTAAAGATAAAAAGTATGTTTTTATCGTAAAGAAAGATGCTAACAAAACGCAGATTAAGCTCGCTGTTGAAGAAATTTTCGGTGTAAAAGTCGATAAGGTTAATACGGCGATCGTCGGCGGAAAGTTGAAAAGACAAGGCAAGTACGAAGGATATACTCCCGACTACAAAAAAGCCATCGTTCAACTTAAAAAGGACAGTAAATCGATAGAGTTCTTCGATTCGCTCTCTTAATTAAACGGAGGAACTTAAAATGGCTATTAAAAGATATAAACCGACGTCGGCCGCTCGCCGTTTAATGACGGTCAGCGCTTACGACGAAATAACCAAAAAGGCTCCCGAAAAGTCTCTTTTAGAAGATCAAAGGAAGTCAGGCGGTAGAAACTCGCAAGGTAAAATCACCGTTCGTCATATCGGCGGTGGAAACAGAAGGAAATATCGTATAATCGACTTTAAGCGTGCGAAGGACGGCGTCCCCGCAACTGTAAAGAGTATTGAATACGATCCTAACCGTAGCGCAAACATTGCACTTCTTTACTATGCTGACGGAGCGAAAACTTATATTCTTGCTCCTATCGGTCTTAAAGTCGGCGACAAAGTTTTAAGCGGTGAAAAAGCTGATATAAAAGTCGGAAACGCTCTTCAACTTAAAGACATTCCGGTTGGTACTATGGTTCATAACATTGAAATGCAACCCGGTAAAGGCGGACAGATTGCAAGGGCTGCCGGCATGAGCGCTCAAATCATGGCAAGAGACGTTAAGTACGTAACTATCAAAATGCCGAGTGGCGAAATGAGATATATTCTCGCAACCTGCAAGGCGACGATCGGTCAGGTTGGTAACTTGGAACATGAAATCATCAGAATCGGTAAAGCCGGTAAAACGAGGCATCTCGGAACCCGTCCTACCGTCCGTGGTGTGGTCATGAACCCGTGTGATCACCCGCACGGTGGTGGTGAAGGTAAGTCTCCGGTCGGTATGCCCGGGCCTGTTACTCCTTGGGGTAAACCTGCTCTCGGTTATAAGACCAGAAAGCATAAGAAAGCGTCTGATAAACTTATCATTACTAAGATAAATTAAGGAGTGGCGAGATGAGCAGAAGTATTAAGAAAGGTCCTTACGTAGAACCTAAACTCTTAAAAAGAATAGAAGAATTAAACGAAAAGAACGAGAAAAAGGTACTCAAAACCTGGTCAAGATCTTCGACGATATTCCCGCAAATGGTTGGACATACTATTGCGGTTTACGACGGAAGGAAACACGTTCCCGTCTATGTGACCGAAGATATGGTAGGTTGCAAACTCGGTGAGTTTGCTCCGACGAGAACCTTTAAGGGGCACGGTGGAGATAAATCCACGTCTACCAAATAAGGAGAAAGTTTATGGCTAAGAATATGAAAGAAAAAGCCGCAAGAATTGCGGAAACTAAGGATAGACGTCCCAGGGCGGTCGCAAAGCACGTAAGAATTTCCCCTTATAAAGTAAGAATCGTTCTTGATATTATCAGGGGCAAAGGGTATAAGGAAGCCGTTGCTATTTTGGAAAACACTCCGAAAGCTGCAAGCGAACCGATTAAAAAAGTTCTTATGTCCGCCGCTGCAAACGCTGAACACAACCTTGGAATGGATAAGGACAACTTATTCGTTGCAAAGGCTTACGCCGATCAGGGTCCCACGCTTAAAAGGGTTATGCCCAGGGCTCAGGGAAGGGCGTTCAGAATATTAAAGCGCACCAGCCACATTACTATCGTGCTGGACGCTAAGGCGTAGGAGGAACATTATGGGACAGAAAGTAAATCCTCATGGATTAAGAGTCGGTGTTATTAAAGATTGGGATTCGCATTGGTTTGTTGACAAAAAGGATTTTGCCGCAAACGTTAAGGAAGATAACGAAATCCGTAAACTTTTAAAGAAAAAGTATTACCAGGCGGCAATTTCTAAAATTGCTATTGAAAGAGCGGCTAACAGAATTATAATTACCGTTCATACCGCAAGGCCCGGTGTACTTATCGGTAAACAGGGTTCGGAAATCGAAATTATTAAAAAAAGCGTTTCCAAGCTTTGCAAAGATAAACAGATTTCAATCAATGTGTCGGAAGTTAAAAAACCCGATGCTGATGCACAACTTGTCGCCGAAGGTATTGCGGCTCAAATCGAAAAACGTGTTTCTTTCCGTAGGGCAATGAAACAGGCTATCGGTAGGACGATGAGAAGCGGCATTAAAGGTGTTAAGGTTTGTGTAAGTGGAAGGCTTGACGGTGCTGAAATTGCGCGTAGCGAAAGCTATCACGAAGGTTCTATCCCGCTTCAAACTCTCCGTGCTGACATTGAATACGGTTTTGCCGAAGCACACACCACTTTCGGTGTAATCGGTATTAAATGCTGGATATACAAGGGCGAAGTTATAGGCGCTCCTAAAAAGAAAACGGTTGAAGGAGGCGAGCAGTAATTATGTTAATGCCTAAACGTGTTAAAAGAAGAAGGGTTCACCGCGGCAGAATGACCGGCAAGTGTACCAAAGGTAATTGCATAGCATACGGCGATTACGGTTTGGTGGCTTTAGAACCCGGTTGGATTAAATCAAATCAAATCGAAGCGGCCCGTGTCGCTATGACAAGATTTATTAAACGTGGCGGTAAGGTATGGATTGACATATTCCCCCACAAGCCTGTAACTAAGAAACCTGCCGACAGCCGTATGGGTAGCGGTAAAGGTTCGGTAGAATTCTGGGTAGCGGTTGTAAAACCCGGCAGAGTTTTATTTGAAATGTCAGGTATTCCGGAAGACGTTGCAAAAGAAGCTATGCGTCTGGCTGGACACAAACTTCCTGTAAAAACGAAGTTCGTTAAAAAGGAAGATTTAGTTCAAGAAATTAAAGAAGAAGGCGGTGAAGGTTAATGAAAACGAAAGACATCCGCGAAATGACGGCGGAAGAACTCAACGTCAAATTGAAAGAACTTAAAGAAGAACTTTTTAACCTTCGTTTCCGTCACGCGATAGGACAACTCGAAAATCCCGCATCGCTTAACGTTTGCAAAAAAGACATTGCGAAAGTTAAGACCATATTAAGGGAAAAAGAACTTGCGGCGAAGTAGGAGTAGGG
>JAXFZW010000084.1:0-2647 GCA_034184645.1 Clostridia bacterium
GATTAAATCGTAATCCGAAGGAGATAATCCCGTTTCCTGAAAATGCGTTATTATTGTATCAGCCGCGGCAGGAGCCATTGCCGCACCCATATTGTTTACGTCAACCACACCGTAATCGATTATTCTACCGAGCGTGGCAGCGGTAATTTTAACGTTTGACCCGCTTTTGGCAAGCATACATGCGCCTGAACCCGTTACCGTCCATTGCGACAAAGGAGGTCTTGTTGACCCTAATTCCAAAGGATAACGATATTGTCTTTCTGCCGATGAAAAATGACTGCTTGTCGCACATATAACATTATTTAAGTGATTAGCGTTTACAAAAGTTGCACCTATGGTAAGCGCCTCGGTAAAAGTTGAGCAAGCGTTGTAAACTCCGAGATATGCCGCCTTAAAATTTCTTGCTGAAAACGTTGAGGCTATAATTTGGTTAAGTAAGTCGCCTGATATTATTGCACCTATTTTATTTTCATCGATTTTCGAATCGATTATTGTCTGATTTATCGACGCATAAAGAATTCTGCTTTCCGCTTTTTCAAAAGTTGATTCACCGTACATGTCGTCGGAAAGTTTTATTTTAAGATAGTCTTTTATACCACCCGAACTTTCTTTTGGCCCGCCAACAGACGCCGTTGAAATTATACAAGGTTTATTTTTAAAAAATATTGTTCTCATATAACTAATATGAGTAAACTTTTTAACCTTATTCTATTATTTTTTAAAATACGTTATAAATAAAATAGTATATCAACCCTGTTAAAACACTGCTTGCGATCCCGAAAACAATTATCGGTCCGGCAATTATAAACATTTTTGCCGCAAGCCCATAAACGTAGCCTTCGGTCTTAAACTCCATAGCCGGTGAAACGACTGAATTCGCAAAACCGGTAATCGGAACGATAGAACCGCCGCCGGCATATTTGCCTATTCTGTCATAAACGCCTATCCCGGTAAGAAGTGCGCCTAAAAAAATCATAATCATAGAAACGTATGCTGCAAGTTCATCGCCAGATAAACCGAACGATAGTTCCAAAATCATGCGAAACGCCTGCCCTATACAACAAATAAAACCGCCTACCCAAAAACTTCTGAAAAGCGACCGCGCCTCATTTGTTTTAGGTGAAATTCTTTTAACGTATTCAAGATAGTTTTGATTTTTAAAATCTGATTTTTGTATCATTTTTTACTCCCGTTAAAAATTATAGGCTTTACAAACGATTCTTTTTCGTCGATATTTTTCATAAATTCATAATTTATAGGTTTACTCATAAAATTATGATGTCAAAATTAAAAAAATATATACTAAAAAGCGGCTAAAAATTCAGCCGCATTTTTTCTAATATTTTATTTTCAAGTCTTGAAATTTGCACCTGTGAAACACCTAACTCTTCAGCGGTTTCAGCCTGCGTTCTATCCCTAAAATATCGCAACGCCACAATCTTTTTTTCTCTTTCGTTTAACTGACATATAATCTCTTTTAGTCTTATTTTATCGAGAACGCTGTCTTCCGAATCTGTGAAAGAAATCTTGTCAATAAGTTCCCTTGAATCGTCTTCGTCGTCAAACTTATCATAAATAGATAAAGGTAATCTTGTACTGTCAATTGCGTCAACGACTTCATCTTCATCTATATCGAATTTACGAGCAACTTCTTCAACCGAAGGCGAACGATTGTTTTCACCTGTGAATTCACTTATATATCTGTTTATTTTATTTGCAAGTATTTTTAGCGACCTTGAAACCTTAATTGCACCGTTATCGCGAATAAAACGCTTTATTTCTCCGATTATCATGGGGACGCAATAGGTTGAAAATTTTACGTCGAATTTCTCGTCGAAATTTGTTATTGCCTTCATAAATCCCATACTTGCAATCTGAAAAAGATCGTCGTATTCGATACCTTTATTACGAAATTTATTGACTATACTTCTGATTAGCGGTGTATTACTTGTAAAAACAATTTCCTTTGCGTCGTTATCTCCTTTTTTTGCCTTTCGTATATATTCAAGAAGTTCTTTTTGTTCAAGCATAGTTTACTGTTCGGAAACAAATTTTTTTGTCATAATTACTTCAGTACCTTTGTTTTTTTGCGAAAAGACATGAACGTCGTCCATAAAACTTTTCATTATTGTAAAACCCATACCGGAACGTTCTTCATCATTTTTTGTCGTATAAAAAGGTTCCAAAGCGTTTTCTAAATTATCTATTCCGATTCCCTCGTCCTTGATTTTTATATGTAATTCTTTATCGGCGTTTATTTCACATTCTATTGTTATTTCACCAACTTTGTTTGGGTAGCCGTGTACAATACAGTTTGTAACCGCTTCGCTCACGGCTGTTTTAACGTCGGATATATCGGCTACGCTCGGATTAAGATTAAGAATAAAATATGAAACGACACTTCTTGCAAAGCCTTCGTTTTCGGAAAGTGATAAAAAAGTTATTTTGAATTTATTTTCGTTCATGTTTACTCCTAAAATTTGGGCATAATTTTATATAAGCCCGAAACTTCAATAACCTTTTCGGTTGAAACCGACGCACCGGTTATATAAGAAGGTATGTCGAATTGTTTCAATTTTTTATATCGTCCAATCAAAAGACCTATCCCCGTACTATCCATAAATGAAAGCCCGGATAAATCAAATAA
>JAXFZW010000085.1:0-7328 GCA_034184645.1 Clostridia bacterium
ATTTTCCACACCGTAGGTCCTATATACAGCGGAACGAAACAGGACGAAATTGACCTTAAAAATTGCTATCTTTCATGCTTAAAAAAGGCGGACGAAATGGGGCTTAATTCTATCGTGTTTTGCTGTCTGTCAACGGGGATTTTCGGATACCCCAACGACATAGCGGCGCATATTGCCGTAAACCAAGTGAAAAAATATCTTAAAGAAGAAAACAAGCACGTTAAAAAAGTTATTTTTAACGTATTTTTAGAGAAAGACTATGACATCTATAAACGATTACTCGGCTGAAATAGACAAGATAAAAGACCTTATAAAAAACGCCGATGCAATTTTAATCGGTGCGGGGGCGGGGTTATCTACCGCCGCGGGTTTTACCTATTCAGGCGAACGCTTTCAAAAGCATTTTGCCGATTTTGGTAAAAAATACGGCTTTGACAATATGTATTACGGTGGGTTTTATCCCTTTCCTTCGCCCGAAGAAAAGTGGGCGTATTGGTCGAGATACATTTATATAAATCGCTATGAAAACGCTCCGAAACCCGTTTACGATAATCTGTTTCGCCTTGTAAAAGATAAAGAATATTTCGTTATAACGACAAACGTCGATCACTGTTTTCAAAAGGCGGGCTTTGATAAAAACCGTTTGTTTTACACGCAGGGCGATTACGGGTTGTTTCAGTGTAGTAAGCCTTGTCATAACAAAACTTATGATAATGAAGAAATCATAAAGAAAATGTATGCCGAGCAAAGAGATATGTGTATTCCTTCATATCTTATCCCGAAATGTCCCGTTTGCGGAAGAGAAATGAGTATGAATTTGCGCGCCGACGACACTTTCGTTGAAGATGAAGGCTGGCACGCGGCAAACGAGAGATATACAAGTTTTGTCGAGAAATACATCAATAAAAAGATCGTTTTTCTTGAACTTGGCGTCGGCGGCAATACGCCTGTGATTATCAAATATCCCTTTTGGCGTATGACCTATGCAAACCCGAAGGCAACGTACGTCTGTATTAATTACGGCGAAGCAATATGTCCCGACCAAATTAAAGACCGTTCGCTTTGCATTGATGCGGATATAAGCGATATATTGCAAAAAATTTTATGATGGAGCGTAAAATGAAAATAGCATTTTTTGATACGAAACCTTATGATAAGCCTTCTTTTGAAAAATACGGAAAAGCGGCAAACGTCGACTTCGTGTTTTACGAAGCGAAGTTAAGTATCGAAACAGCAGAACTTACAAGAGGTTGCGACGCTGTCTGCGTATTTGTAAACGATGACGTAAACGCCGCCGTCATAGATAAACTGTATTCTTTCGGCGTAAAATTGATTGCCTTGCGTTCGGCAGGCTACAATAACGTTGACGTAAAGCACGCTTTCGGAAAGATACACGTCGTTCACGTTCCCGCCTATTCGCCTTATGCTGTGGCGGAACACGCAATCGCTCTTTTGTTGACGCTTGTAAGACATATTCACAAAGCCTATATCCGAACGAGAGATTTTAATTTTTCTTTGAGCGGGCTTACGGGTTTCGATTTGCACGGTAAAACCGTCGGCGTTATCGGGACGGGAAAAATCGGACGGATATTTATAGATATCTGCCGTGGTTTCGGTATGAACGTTCTTGCCTACGATAGATTTCCGCCTCAGGACAGCGATATAAAATACGTGGGTTTAGACGAATTACAAGAAAAAAGCGACATTATTTCTTTACACTGTCCGCTCGTGCAAGATACTTATCATTTGATAAATAAAGAGAGTATTGACAAAATGAAAAAAGGCGTGATTATTGTCAATACTTCGAGAGGCGCATTGATCGATACCGAAGCGTTGCTTGACGGAATTAAGACGAGAAAAATCGGCGGAGCGTGTTTAGACGTTTACGAGGAAGAAGCAAACATCTTCTTTAACGATTTTTCCGAACATATCATTGACGACGACACTCTTGCAAGGCTTATTTCTATGCCTAACGTTATCGTAACGTCGCATCAGGCGTTTTTAACGGAAGAAGCGTTAAACAATATTGCCGAAACGACGATAAATAATATTCTGTCGTATTTTGAAAAAGACGGGCTATGTGATAACGAACTTTGCTACCGTTGCGGGAATATCGAACGTTGCAAGCGAGACAGAAAAGAGCGCTGTTTCTAAAAATATAAAAATTCGACAAAATTCCGAATCCCGAAAAGGCGTGTTCTTGCCTTCTATCCAAAAATTACATTGAGAGATAAGAGTATGAAAAAAACATATATAACGACAATGCCTGATCATATAGGCGCATTTTTAAAAGCAAGCGAGTGTTTTTCCGATTTGGGCGTAAATATTACCCGTGTAAGTTATAATAAAGCGATAGATTCCCACACGCTTTTTATTGACGTGGAAGGCGACGAAAAGAGTTTAAGTATCGCAGACGAAACGCTTACTAAAATAGGTTATCTGAAGACTTCGGGAGACGAAAACAGCGTTGTACTGTTGGAATTTACGCTAAAAGACAACCCCGGTAGCGTAACCGAAGTTTTGCGCCTTATACATCAATATGAGTTTAATATATCGTACATTAGTTCGCAGGAGAACGGCACGGAGTATCAGGCGTTCAAGATGGGGTTATACGTTGAAAACGAAAACAAACTTAAAGAGTTTCTTATAAAAGCGCAGGAACTTTGTCCTATAAGGGTTTTGGATTACAACCACTCCGAAAAAGTTTACGATAACAGCATATTCTATCAGTCGTTCGTTTCCGATATAGTTAAAAGCATAGGGTTGTCGGAAGACGTCAGAAAGGAACTTCTCGTTTACACGAATATGGTTATGCAGACTTTGGACGAGCGTGGTTTATCGCCGTACAAGACTTTTGAAAGCATAAGTAGATTTGCGCACCTGTTATCGGCGTGCCGTGGGGATAGGTTTTCGCCGAGAATAACGAGACACAGAGTAACCGATAATACGGAAATAATCTTGATAGAACCGCCGTGCGGGAGCAATACGGCGATAATAAGGAGTGCGGGCAAAACGCTTTTTATCGATAGCGGGTACGCGTTATATAAAAACGAAATGGTTAAAATATTCCGTGAACTTTTGCCTGATTACGACGAAATGAAAAAAACCGTGTTCATAACCCACGCCGACGTTGACCATTGCGGACTGCTTTCGCTTTTTGACGAGATAATAGCGAGCGAAGATACTAAAAAATGCCTTTGTCTCGAATACGGCGGCGATAACGGTTATCGTGAACAAAACCCTTTGCATAAGCCTTACGTTAAGATATGTAAAGCGTTGACTTTATATAAGCCTATTAGCCCTGAAATAATAACCGCTTTATGGCAATCGCCTGTAAAGGCGCAAGAACCTTTAACGCAGATAGGCTTTTACGATATAGGCGAAATGCACTTCGAAGTGTATCAGGGGCAAGGCGGACACTTAAAAGGCGAAACCGTATTGATAGATTATGCCCACCGCATTGTTTTTTCGGGCGATATATACATCAATGTCCACGGTTTTACCAAAGAACAGGCGGAATACAATCAGTATGCGCCCGTACTTATGACTTCGGTCGATACCGACCCCGCTTTATGCGCGTTGGAACGTAATTCGATTTTGCAACGGCTTGGCGCAGGCAGTTGGCAAATATTCGGCGCACACGGTATCAAAAAGGATTACGTTTTATCGGAAAATAAATAATAATGAGAAATAAAATGATTGACAAAATTCCAAATCCCGAAAAGGCGTGTTCTTGCCTTAATAGTGATAAAGTAAGATACATAAAGCCGACTATAAAAAACAAAAACATTATCGTCGGGGACTTTTCGTATTTTGCAGGCGAAGACTTTGAAAGCCACGTTACCCATCATTACGACTTTATCGGCGATAAACTTATTATAGGCAAGTTTTGTCAAATAGGCAAAGGCGTAGAGTTTATTATGAACGGCGCAAATCATAAACTCACCGCCGCAACGACTTTTCCGTTTTATATTTTTGAAGGTTGGCAGCAAAAGCCGAATATCGAAGATTTAACAAGTAAGGGCGACACGGTCGTCGGCAACGACGTTTGGATAGGACAAAACGTTACGATACTTCCGGGCGTTCATATCGGCGACGGTGCGATAATAGGTGCAAACAGCGTTGTGGCAAAAGATATTCCGCCGTATTCCGTTGCGGTCGGCAACCCCGCAACGCCCAAGAAAAAGCGGTTTGATAACGAACTTATCGAATTGCTTTTAGAGTTTAAATGGTGGGATAAAAGCATAGAAGAAATAAACGCTTTGATACCGATATTGACTTGTAGTGATTTAGCGAAAATCAAAACGGAAATAAAAAGTAGATAGAACATATAATAATTTTATAATTAAAACAAATCGTTTACTTTTATATTGCAACTTTTGGGGGCATACACTAACCTAAATGAAACATTTTGGTGCACACACTGTGAGTAGTATGGGTCAAAAGGTTGAAGGGGTGGTTGAACCTATATAGATTGAAAAATAAAATAAAATGTGGTACAATAAAACACATAACAAAAGATTTATAAATCGTTATTTAAATTTTCAGGTAAAAATGAGTTATTTAGTTATTATTTCGACATTGTTTGTTATCGGCTCTTTGGGCGGTTGGGTTATAGAACTATTCTTCAGGCGTTTCGTTTCGCAGAAAAAGTGGATGAATCCCGGCTTTTTAACCGGGCCTTATTTGCCGATATATGGTTTTGGGGTGTTGGTTTTATATGCCGTTAGCAATATACCGCTTGGGATAGACGGCCATATTTGGGACGTTATAATAAGAATTATTATAATCGGCGTAGGTATGTCCTTAATCGAATTTATTGCAGGCTTGATTTTTATTAAGGGGTTAGGAATTAAACTTTGGGATTATTCAAATCGCAAAGGTAATATAATGGGCATTATATGTCCGTCGTTTTCTCTCATTTGGCTTATAGTCGGTTCGCTTTACTATTTTTTTGTCAACCCCGTTGTTGTGCAAGGCGTAACGTGGATAGCGGAAAATTTAATTTATACATACTTTATCGGTGCTGTCATCGGCGCAATGATAGTAGATTTTGCATATTCGATACACCTTGCTACAAAGTTAAAAGAATTTAAAGAATATCATGCTTTAAGATTTGAAGAGTTTAAGAAAGCTTTAAAACAAAAAATCAAAAAATTATAGGATAAACATGATTAAGGTTTTTTGCAGGCTTTCGGACGTCATCACAAAATCAATAATATGTTTTTTATAAAAAATTGATTATGAAAAAGATAGAAGAAAACGTTTTTAAAAGTTATATTGCCGACGAAAGGCTGTTGTCTGAATTCGGTTTTACGGAGCAAAACGGAGTATTTACTGAAAATTTTAAAATAGTAGGCGGCGAATTTACCGCAATCGTCACCGTAAAGGAAAACGAAGTTGACGGTAAAATTATCGAAAACGCCTTTAACGAAGAATACACTCTTTTCAGAGTGGAAAATTCTTCGGGTGCGTTTGTCGGCAGTATTCGTGCGGAGTATGAAAAAGTTTTGATTAAAGTGCGTGACAACTGTTTTAAAAAAGTAAGTTTTCCCGACGCACAGGCGGTAAGGATTTCCGACTATATTTTTAATCGCTACGGCGACCGACCTTCCTTCGTGTTTGCAAAGTTCCCGTATTACGGGGTGTTTAAAAATCAAAACAATAAAAAGTGGTATGCGCTTATAGGTGACGTAAAACAAAATGCTCTCGGCAAAGGGGAGGACGCAAGGTTTATTATCAACGTAAAACCTTCTTCCGAAAACTTTAACGAGTATTTAAAAAACAAAAACGTTTTTCCGGCGTACCACATGAATAAAAAAAGTTGGCTAACTTTATCGCTCGGCAATTATCTTGACGACGAATTTATAAAAAAACTCGTTGACGAGTCGTATGAACAAATAGACGGAAAATAAACGCTTTTCATTTTTCAATTTTTTCAATAATGTATAATAATATAAAAGCTCTCTTTTTGTATGAAAAGGGAGTTGTTTTGTTTTAAAAAAAGAAAAAATTTCATAATAAAAAACCGCGATCTTATCTAAAAAGAATAAAAAATATAAATATTCATAATTTTATTCAATAAATCAAAAAAATTTCAAAAAAAATGCAAAAAATTAAAAAATATTCATAAAATCGTTTGACAATATAAAATCATGAGTCTATAATGACGGTATAAACAAAAACAAATTGCGGCAGGACCGCTAAAGGAGAAAGAAAAATGAAAAAGTTTTTGGCAATTATCGTGTCTGCGTTGCTTTTAGTCGGCGCAAGCATAGGACTTACCGCTTGCGGTGAAGGCAACAAAGTGAAAGTCGGATCACAGTCCGGTACAACCGGTTTCAATTTTGCTTCTTATATTAAAGGTGTCGAAGCGGTTGCTTACGATACCCACGCTCTTGCGGCGCAAGATATGCTTAACGGTAAGCTTGATTACGTCATTTGCGACGGTGCAACCGCTGACAGCATTATCGGTAAAATAGATGGCTTAAAGAAGATTGAAATCGCTTTAACTTCGGAAAATTATGCAATCGGCGTTGATCCCGCTCAGGCAAGCTTACTTACAAGCATAAACACTATCCTTGCAAGCAAGGTTTCGGAAATCAACGAGATTCTCAATAAGGAAGAAGATGATTTTATTCAAATTTCTTCTGCAACGTACGACGCTTCGAAAGATCAACTCGTAGTTGCTACTAATGCGGAATTTGCTCCCTTTGAATACACCGATGGCGAATACTTCAAAGGTATCGATATGGAAATCGCTAAACTTATTGCAGATGAACTCGGTTGGGAACTTGTAATTAGGGATATGGCGTTTGAAGCGGTCGTTTCCGCTGTTGGTAAAAACGGTGTCGATATCGTAATCGCAGGTCTTACCGTAACTACCGATCGTGCGGCAACCATCAACTTCTCTGCTCCCTACTATACGGAAGCGCAATACGTAATTGCAAAAGAAAGTGACACTTCACTTGATGAATGCGGAACCGTACTTGATGTTTTATCTGTAATAGGTAAACAAAACTAATTAAAAGGAAAATAAAAAATAAAAACTGCGGGACTTAGCGGGTAAACCTGTTAAGTCCTTTGCAGGTTTTCGGGAATCAAATGAGTAACTGGGAATATTTTGTAAAACAGTTTATCGATAACGGCGGATATAAAAAAGTTCTTAACGGTCTGCTGATAACGGTAGAAGTAGCTGTAATCGGTTTAATAATAGGTATTATTATAGGTATGCTTATTGCAATAATCAAAGTAGTGCCTAAAAATAATATTATAATTAAAATACTTGATAAAATCGGTGTGGGATACGTTGCGTTGTTCCGCGGAAC
>JAXFZW010000086.1:0-3330 GCA_034184645.1 Clostridia bacterium
GTAATACTTTACGCAAAGTATTCGGGCAGCGAATTTAAAGTTGACGGCAAGGACCTTACGATTATTCGTCAAAGCGACATACTCGCCGTCGTAGAAGACTGATTTTAAGGAGAATTGAATTATGGCTAAACAGTTAAAGCACGGCGAAGAAGCGCGCGCCGCATTGAAAAAAGGCGTTGATACCCTTGCGGATACGGTTAAAATAACGTTAGGACCAAAAGGCAGAAACGTAGTTTTGGATAAAAAGTACGGTGCTCCCCTCATCACTAACGACGGCGTCACCATCGCAAAAGATATTGAACTTGAAGACGCTTTTGAAAACATGGGTGCGGGACTTGTTAAGGAAGTTTCGACAAAGACAAACGACGTTGCAGGCGACGGAACGACCACGGCGGTTATTCTTGCTCAGGCAATGATAAACGAAGGTTTAAAAAACGTCACTTCGGGCGCAAACCCCGTTATCTTAAAGAAAGGTATTGCGGGTGCGGTTGAAGTTGCCGTTGAAGAACTTAAAAAGATAAGCAAACCCGTTACCGACAAAAACGGTATTTGTCAGGTTGCGTCTATTTCCGCAGGCGACGACAAAATCGGCGAACTTATTTCGGACGCAATGGAAAAGGTCGGCAAAGACGGAGTAATTACCATTGAAGAAAGTAAAACCATGAAAACCGAACTTACCACCGTTGAAGGTTTACAGTTCGACCGCGGATACGCTTCCGCTTACATGGTAACTAACACCGACAAAATGGAAGCGGTTTTAGATAACCCCGTTATACTCATTACCGACAAAAAGATTTCGTCCATACAGGAAATTCTTCCCATAATCGAACCTATCGCACAGCAAGGAATGAGACTTCTTATCATTGCGGAAGAAGTTGAAGGCGACGCACTTGCGGCAATCGTAGTAAACAAACTCAAAGGCGTGTTCAACTGCGTTGCGGTTAAAGCACCGGGATTTGGCGACAGAAGAAAAGCAATGCTCGAAGATATTGCCATCCTTACGGGCGGCACGGTAGTTTCATCCGATTTAGGTTATGAATTTAAGGACGTTACGCTCGATATGTTAGGAAAAGCCGCTACCGTAAAGGTTGACAAGGACAACACGACGATTATCGGCGGCGCAGGAAATCCTGCCGCAATAGAGGCGAGAAAGACTGCCATCAAAGCGCAAATTCAGGAAACTACTTCGGACTACGACAGAGAAAAATTGCAAGAACGCCTTGCAAAACTTGCAGGCGGCGTTGCGGTTATCAACGTAGGTGCGGCTACCGAAATCGAAATGAAGGAAAAGAAACTCCGTATCGAAGACGCATTGAACGCTACGAAAGCGGCGGTTGCGGAAGGCATAGTCCCCGGCGGCGGAATTGCGCTTATCGAAACGGTTAAAGTTATCGAAAACTACGCAAACACCCTTAAAGGCGACGAAAAGACGGGTGCGGAAATCGTACTTAAAGCGGTACAGGCTCCGTTAAAACAAATCGCTACCAACGCAGGTCTTGACGGTGCGGTTATCCTTAACGAAATAATCAAGGCAAATAAACCCAACTACGGATTCAACGCACTTTCGGGCGAATATACCGACATGGTTAAAAGCGGTATAATCGATCCTACCAAAGTTACCCGTAGCGCATTAGAAAACGCTGCGTCGGTAGCAGGCGTGTTCCTTACCACCGAAGCGGTAGTTGCGGACATCAAAGAACCCGAACCCCCTATGCCCGCAGGCGGCGCAGGCGGAATGTATTAAGCCAAAACTTGATTTATTAAATAAGTTAAAAACTCGGCGATAATTCGCCGAGTTTTTGTTTGCCCTATTTTACCTTTACCGTTGACAAGTATTTTAAATTTTGATAAAATAAAAACTACCACACCAACTTAATATTTTTCTCATAATTTTATTGTAAACGACAACTATTTAAAATAGGTGCTTTTATGCGGCCTTTACAGGTTTGTCGTTTACGGGAAATTTGTTGGTGTGGTAGCCAAGGCTGACATACTGCACAGGTGTCGGCTTTGTCCGACACTTTTTTTGTTTACTATTACTTTGTTTCTAAAAAATCAACAAGTTTAATTTTCCCTTCGTCGGACATTTTATTATAATAAGAAAGTAGTCTCATTTTAGTACGGTCAACGTTTCCCATTGAGTTGCCGTTTTCTTCCCTTCCTAAAAGCGCATCAACCGAAACATCAAAATAATCGGCGATTTTAATAAGCATATCTATATTAGGTTCGGTTCTCCCCTTTTCCCAGTCGCATAAATTACCCGCAGAAACACCTAAATCGTTAGCAAGTTGTTTTTGCGAAACGCCTTCCTGTTTTCTTATTTCGGTTAATTTAATCATATTTTTATTATACCCAAAATACTTATTTTCAATATTAAGTGTATCATATAATACTTAAAATACTTGACTATTCGTATTTTAAGTGCTATATTTTATGAAAATACTTGTTTTACGTATTAAAGGGAATTATGAAAAAAAATTTATTATTTTTATTGTACGGTATTCTCAGTATCGCTCTTACTTTATTTTTTACAGCTTGCGGACCAACACCTGCTTATTATGGGACTTATTATTCTTTAGACAAAAATGATTATGTAACTATTGATTCGACTGTATATGTTAAAGACAGTGGTACTTATAATTATACCGTAAACGGAGATAATATAATTCTTGAAAATAATAGTCACCTTAAACTTTTTAATAATTATAATGTAATGTGTCTTGCGGATCATGTTATCTCTTCACAAAACATGGAATTTGATTCAAGAAATGCTTATTTTGAGGCGACGTTTTCTATCCCTAGTGAATCATACTTAACTTTTTACAAAGACGGGACAATAAGTTATATATATTTGCCCGATGCGAACGCCGCATGGAAAGGAACTTATACGATAAACAACGGAATTATCAGCGTATATGGTAATTATGTTCTATCCAACAAAACAATTGCAAAATATTACTACTTGGATTCCTTTTTAAACTTATATTTTATGGTATTGTGTAAAGATGGAGCAATAAACCAGACGACGGAAGAATACAAATTTACTTATAATTTCAGCTCTTCTTTAAACGGATATCTCGTTTCCGGCATTACAGGAAATTTTAACAACGTTATTATCCCTTCAACATACAAGTCTGTTCCCGTTGTCGGTATAGAACATTCTGCGTTCAATAAGTGTACTTCATTAACAGGTATAACAATACTTGATTGCGTAACTTGGATAAATTATTCTGCGTTTAAAGGTTGCAGTTCATTAACAAATATAAACGTATTGGAGAATAATGCTAATTATAAATCCATAGACGGTAATCTATACAGTAAAGACGGAAA
>JAXFZW010000087.1:0-7360 GCA_034184645.1 Clostridia bacterium
CCGACCGACGAAGGTGACGCTCTCGGAATCAAAGGATTAAGTTTGTGTTTCATGGGTGATGCCGTCACGCTTCTTTATAATACCTATGATAATCTTCCTGCTCCTAACGAAATTTACTCTTCGTTTATTTCATCCTCAACCGCAAAGACTACGATTGAAATCGAAGAAGCGTCTAACGGTTTTAAAATGAGTTTCAAAAATGCCGATGGCGAACTTTTAGATCCGGACGAAGGAGTTCAAACAGTTCTTTCAAGTTCGTTTAACACATCTATTACGTTTAACGACATTGTAGATGCAAACGGCTATACGCACATGAGTATTTCATCTCCGTCAAGTTCGACTAACGCGTTTACGTTTACGTTTGACGAAGACGTTACGGTTTGTAACACGCCTATTCTTTACGACGATAACTCCGCTTTTGACGGAACGATTGAAGTTAAAAGGGCGACACTTGCTAACGGCAGGGCGATAAACGTCAATGAAGCAGGATTTTCATACGACGCGGCAAAAGGTTATAACGTACGTTCTTACGTTTCCTCTTTAACCGTTTCCGACGGTATGACCGAAGTAACCGTCACCCCGGGACAACCGCTCGTTTTCAGAAAATTAAGTTACCGTTATACTAACATAGCCACCGCTATAGGAAGTTTGACGTTTACGTCTGATCCCGGCACTCAACAAGTTCCGTGGTCTTACGGCGATACAGTTGGCGGATCTTACGCAGGCGATACGACCAACGGTGTATCTATGGACTTCGGGTTTACACTCGACAGCCTTTCGGTCACCGAGGGCTATACGCAGTACGGTAATCCTCACTTCTGTATCTGTATCGGTCCGAACACCGAAGTTTTATGGCCGGGCAACGTTACCAGTAATAAAAACGTGTTCGTTTTGTGGTTTACGGTTGCAAACAACTACTTATACGTTGACTTTTACGACAACGGCAACTCGGGCAGCGGCTGGACTCAGCGTGCGCAAAACCAAGGTTTCAGCGAAAAATTCAGTACGAGTGTCGGCGCTGAAACGAGATTTACCATCAATATCGTACCCGTAGACGGCGTATGGGATATTTACTTTGCGTCGTTAGGTGAAGAAGGTATCGGCGACAAGATCGATTATTCATACGATCCGTCTTTCAACTTTAACAGTAAGTTTGGCGCAAACTTTATGAATGCCGGCGGTTGCAATATCGCAATGTACGGTTTCGGTGCGCAGGGAACGCTTGCACTTTACACTTACAGAACCGAAATAAACGTCACCGCACCTATGAGATTCAAGAGTTCTAAAAACGCCATCAACGCTAAATTTACTGCGGCTTACGACGAATACGGCGCGGAAATTCCGCTTTTCAGCAAGGAAATCACTTCTACCGGATTTAAATACGTAGTAGCAAAGGAAGACGTTGACAAACTTGCTTTCGTAAACTTCGTTACTGCGGGCGGAATTTCGAGAACGGTGTCCGCTTTTGCAACCAAAGTTATCTTTGACGACGGCGTAAATATCGAACTCAGCGCAAAGGTCTTCGGTGATTCCAGCATTAAAATGAGTTTGTATCCCGAAGAAGTAAGAATATTCAACAACCTTACTAAGGAGGAAATGTCCACAGGACTTACCATCAACTCCTATCAGGTGACTGATACGGACTCGATGCAAAAATATGCGTCGTCTTTCTATAACAATTCCGAAGTGAAAGGTCAACTTAGTAAATTGCAAAACGTCGTGGTGGTTTCAAACATCGCTAAAAAGTTGCCTATCATAATTGCTTTGGCAAAAGACGTTTATACTGACGAAGCACTTTCGGACGTAACGGTAAACGGCGAAACGCTTCAAGCGTACGTTGCGGAAGAAGGGCTCGAAGTGGACTTGGTTTACGTGGCTAACTTCTACAATAAAGTTGCAGGCGGCACGTGGTCTGACCCGAGAATTAAAAACTTTGACGCAGGTATTTCGGTTAGGGTAAATAACGGCGGTGCTATCGAATATATTACTGAACCGGATAAACTCGTTTTAAGCCTTAACAACGGTGTTGTTCCCACTTACGATTCGGCAAACAATAAGTTCGTATTTACGGGATTGATTCAAAAAATCAAAGTTACTATACAGATAAGCGGATGTTCGACTAAAACGGTTTACGTTGATGAAAATTCGGCAAATCCCGTAATTGTTAACGTTGACGCAATCGATTTGACTAACCTTACCGCATACATCAACGAAGTAAAAGAACTTAAAGACAGTTGTTATGTAAGTTCTCAGGACGGCAAGGACGTTGCGCCTACTTCTTCGTGGTGTACCGAAGCGACTGCGGCTAAACTTAATGCGGCAATCGAAAAGGCTGAACAAACTCCCGTTTATGACGAAGCCGACATAAAAGTAATTCAGAAAGACCTTCAAAGGTCGGTAGTTGAATTCTACCAGGGCGTTCAGGAAGGTACTTACGGAATGGGCGTCGTTGACGTGGGCGGCGGTACTGCGGCGACAAGTTCTTATATCGCTTGTAAAACCGCAATCGGCATGGAAATTTACCTTGCCCCCGTGCTTATCGGCGTTGCGTTGTTTATAGTAATCAGGCGTTTAAGAAAGTCGGATGAAGAAAAATAAAAATTAACGATTTTCAAAAGACGGTCAAAAGACCGTCTTTTGATTTTGAAACGGTAAATCAAGGTTTTGTGTAAACGAGCAGTTTTGTCAAAATCTTGCTAAACCTTTCCTTTAATGATATAATAAAAAATGTAAAAAGTCGGTTTTCGACTAAAAGGTGAATTATGAAAATTTTTGTTGTAGGCAGTCTTAATATGGACTTGGTAGTGAAAGCACCCTTCATGCCCGAAAACGGTATGACGATTACGGGTGAGGGCTTTATGACAAACCCGGGTGGAAAGGGGGCGAACCAGGCTGTGGCGCTTGCAAAACTCGGTGCGGACGCTTATATGGTAGGTTGCGTCGGTGATGCTTTCGGCAATGAGCTTAAAAATACTTTATGCGGATACGGTGTAAATACTGATTTTGTTGAAAAGGTAAACGGTGTTTCAAGCGGTATTGCGGTAATCGTAGTCGTTGACGGCGACAACAGAATTATTCTTGACGCCGGTTCAAACGCAAAAATCACTACCGAGCTTGTGGACAAGGCTCTTTCGGTGGCCGAAAAAGGCGACTATCTCGTAACGCAACTTGAAGTTTCGCAGGACATTGTTGCGTATTCGCTTAAAAAAGCGAAGGAAAAGGGTATGATAACCGTTCTCAACCCCGCACCTGCCGCTAAACTCAAAGACGGTATTTTGGAATATTGCGACTTCTTTATTCCCAATCAGTCAGAAACGAAATTTTATACGGGGGTTTATCCGGAAGATGAGGTTTCGGCACGCAAGTGTGCTGAAATACTCGCCGAAAAAGGAGTTAAAAACCTTCTTATCACCATGGGTGAAAAGGGGTCTGCCGGAATTATCGACGGTAAGTTCCGCTCGGCAAAGTGCTATAAGACAAACGCAATCGATACTACTGCCGCAGGCGATACTTACGTTGGCGGTTTTGTGGCAAGGCTTTCGGCAGGCGACGTCCCCGAAGCCGCTATGGATTTTGCGTCAAGGGCATCAAGCATAACTTGTTCGCGTCGCGGCGCTCAACAGTCAATACCCGTTAAGGCGGAAGTTGACGCTAAAAAAGCGTAAGCAAAACAAACTTGTAATTAACGGGGCTTAGCGGCCCCGTTTTAATTTGTGTTTTTTTACCGTTTGTGTTATTATAAACTAAAAGGAGAAAGGTATGGCAAAAACAGTTGTCGTCGGAATGAGTGGCGGCGTTGACAGTTCGGTTGCGGCACTTTTACTTAAAGAGCAAGGCTACAACGTAATAGGGCTGTTTATGAACAACTGGGAAGAGCGCGACGAGTGCGGTCATTGTACGGCGGAAGAAGATTTCGCCGACGTTCGCCGTGTCGCCAACGCTATCGGCGTGCCGTATTACTCCGTAAACTTTGCAAAAGAGTATATGGACAGGGTGTTTTCATACTTTCTTGCCGAATACAAGGCGGGTAGAACTCCCAACCCCGACGTTTTATGCAATCGCGAAATAAAATTCAAGGATTTTAAGGAAAAGGCAAAAGAACTCGGGGCGGACTATATCGCCACCGGGCATTATTGCGACATTTTGCACGACGGCAACACTCATTATCTTTTGAAAGCAAAGGATCAAAGTAAGGATCAAACGTATTTTCTTAATCAACTTTCGCAAGAACAGTTGTCGGACGTTTTATTCCCGCTCGGCAAAATGGATAAAAGCGAAGTTCGTCGCATTGCCGAAAAATACGGACTTGCAACTGCCGAAAAAAAAGATTCCACCGGCATTTGTTTTATAGGCGAAAGAAACTTCCGTAAATTTTTGCAAACTTATATTCCTGCAAAAAAAGGTAAAATCATTTCTACCGACGGTAAAGTTCTCGGCGAGCATATCGGACTTATGTATTATACGATAGGGCAAAGAAGGGGGCTTAACCTCGGCGGCGTAAAGGGCGACGACGGCGGCAGATGGTTCGTAATTGAAAAAGACCTTGAAAACAATATTCTTTACGTCGCACACGGTAGCGAAGACCGTCTTTACAGCAAAGGGCTTATTATGAAGGAAATGAATTTTATCCCTTATAAACCCGACTGCGACGTTTTGGAGTGCACGGGTAAATTCCGTTATCGTCAACCCGAGCAGGATTGCACTATTTATTTTAAGGACGGCTATATCGAAGTTCTTTTCAAAGAAAAGCAGCGTGCGATAACCGAAGGTCAGTTCGCCGTGTTTTATTCGGGTAATAAGTGTATAGGCGGCGGCGTAATCGAAAAGGCGTTATTTTGACATTTTTAGTGCGAGTGCCGTCAATGTCGAAAGACCTTTTCTTTGACAAAAACTATTATTTGTAATATAATGATTGTAAAATAAAAACAGTAAAAGGAGACAAGAAGAATGAAAAAACTATTAGCATTACTCATTTCTTTGGTTATGGTTTTTGCTGCGTTCGCAATGGTTGGCTGCGGTGAAAGCGGCGACAATTACGTTGAAGCAAACGCCGAACAAAAAGAAACCATTATGCAAAGATTCAACTCTATTGCACAAGCGGAAGAAGAAAACGCTGAAATCGTCGGCTTAAAGACTGTCGGCAAAATCACTATGACGATGAGTGCCGGAAAACAGAACATTTCCAGTGAAGTCAACTTTACAATTAAAACTGACGATTCCGATTCTACCGACCGTATATATCAGAATGTAAGAGCCGTTATGAACTCCGCCGAATTCGCAACGATGACTATGTTTGCCGAAAAGGACGTTGAAACAGACGATTATTTAGCGTATGTTACGGCAATTATGACTCAGCCTACCAGAAACACGATCAAAGCCAAGACTTATTTAAGCGGTGTTGACTCTATTTCGGAATTGGAATCGGTCAGCGAATTCGTCAATATGCTTAAAGAACAGAAAACTTACGGCATGACCGATATTATTGAATTAATAAATAATAGTCAGGGAAACGTTAAAATTTATATGGATGGCGAAAACAACATTAAAATCGTAGCGGATATGAGCCTTGATTTTAATGATATGTTCAATGTTGAAGGTGGCGAAGGCGGTGAAGTAAGCGGCAGTAGTGAAGCTGCGCCTACGCTTACTATGGAAATGTCTTTCATTGTAAAACTTGACGATAACGATAATTATTCAATCGAACTCAATTCCACCACAAAGATGGAAGGTATGAACACGACGGTCAATATGACGATGACTCCGTCAACCGAAAAAGTTTCTATGCCGACTGATACGAGTGATTACGTTGACTATACCGCATAAGCATAGTATAAAGCAGTTTAATAAAAAGCGCAGACAAAAGTTCTGCGCTTTTTGTTTTGTTCCGAAAGATTATATACATTATATATTATATAATATTGCTTTTTGGTGTTTGGGAACATATTCGGATATTTAATAACGCCGTTTTGTTTGCTTTTTAAAATTTTTGGAATTTTTTGCAATTTAGTTGATTTTTTTTGTGAAAATCTCTTGACATTAAACTTTTTTTCATATATAATCACAATTACTCTCGGTTTTGAGGGTGGCATAAGCAAAATCAATAGATAATTTCAAATGATTTTAAGTGTGTAAAAACAAAATATCGTGTCTAAATCAATGACGAAACACAATATTTTGTAGCGGCAAAAAAAGTTGCAAAATTTTTGAAAAAACTTTAAAAAACCGCTGAAAATTGCTTGACTTACCAAAGTGCTTATGTTATTATATGTAGGCTGTCGCGAAACGACAGGCACGTCAACCGTCTGTTGACGAACGTTGTTTAAAAATTGAATAGAAGGAAATAAGACAAAATAATAGTTATTTTGAAAGTTTCTGTCAAAATCTTTGAAGTATGAAAATACGTACTTTGAAAACAGTCATATTATGACAATACGCTAATTAAAGCGAAATTCGTTAGAGCAGTTGAGTCTTCGGACTCGGCTTTAAATCATTAAACTCAAGAGTTTGATTCTGGCTCAGGACGAACGCTGGCGGTGTGCTTAATACATGCAAGTCGAGCGGAGTTAAGGGGCTTGCTCCTTAACTTAGCGGCGGACGGGTGAGTAACGCGCGAGCAACCTGCCTATGTCTGGGGAATAACACAGAGAAATTTGTGCTAATACCGCATAAGACCACAGTGGGGCATCCCACAGGGGTAAAAGATTTATCGGATATAGATGGGCTCACGTACCATTAGATAGTTGGTAGTGTAACGGACTACCAAGTCGACGATGGTTAGCCGACCTGAGAGGGTGATCGGCCACATTGGAACTGAGATACGGTCCAGACTCCTACGGGAGGCAGCAGTAGGGAATATTCGGCAATGGGCGCAAGCCTGACCGAGCAACACCGCGTGTGTGATGAAGGTCTTCGGATTGTAAAGCACTGTGATGGGGGACGAAGAAAGTGACGGTACCCCAAGAGCAAGCCACGGCTAACTACGTGCCAGCAGCCGCGGTAATACGTAGGTGGCAAGCGTTGTCCGGAATGACTGGGCGTAAAGGGTACGTAGGTGGCTATTCAAGTTAGTTGTGAAATCCCGGGGCTTAACTTCGGTGCTACAATTAAGACTGTTTAGCTTGAGTGCAGGAGGGGTAAGTGGAATTCCTAGTGTAGCGGTGGAATGCGTAGATATTAGGAGGAACACCAGTGGCGAAGGCGACTTACTGGACTGTAACTGACACTAAAGCTCGAAAGCGTGGGGAGCAAACAGGATTAGATACCCTGGTAGTCCACGCCGTAAACGATGAATACTAGTTGTGGGAGGTATCGACTCCTTCCGTGACGACGTTAACACATTAAGTATTCCGCCTGGGGAGTA
>JAXFZW010000088.1:0-4115 GCA_034184645.1 Clostridia bacterium
ATTGCAGGTTTATCGGTTGCTATAAAAATAAGGCGTATAAGTGGGGTTATTTTCCGAAAGTAAAAAAATATGAAGATATCGATACCTTAGTTGACGGTAAAACAAAAAATTCGTTTTTGTTTGTAGGAAGGTTTATCGATTGGAAACGCCCTGAACTTGCGGTAAAAATCGCTAAAAAACTAAAAGAAGACGGCTACGATTTTACGCTCGATATGATAGGTATCGGCGACAGAGAAGCAAAAACAAAATGCCTTATTCGTAAAAGCGGATTAGATGCTCGTGTACGTCTTTTGGGTTCTATGAGTCCCGAAAAAGTCAGGGAGCATATGGAAAAGGCGGAAATTTTCCTTTTTACGTCAAATAAGCAAGAAGGCTGGGGAGCGGTTTTAAACGAATCAATGAACTCCGCATGCGCAGTTGTTGCAAGCGGCGAGATAGGTTCCGTGCCTTACTTAATTGAAGATGGCAAAACCGGTTTTACTTTTAAGAGTAAAAAAGACCTTTATAAAAAGGTAAAATATTTACTTGACAACCCGGAAAAAAGAAAGGCGATAGGTTTAAATGCTTATAAGACCATGGCTGAAACGTGGAACGCCGAAACGGCGGCGGACAGGCTTTTAACTCTAATTCAAAATCTTAAAGAAGACAAGGATACCGAATACAATAGCGGCCCTTGCAGTAAGGATTAAAATGTCAATACCTAAAATTTTACATTACTGCTGGTTCGGTAATGGCGAATACCCAAAACGCGAAAGCAAGTGTATTAAAAGTTGGAATAAGCATTTATCCGATTTTGAGTTCAAAAAATGGGATGAAAGTAATTTTGACGTAAACGTTAATCGCTATGTTTCAAAGGCGTATAAGGCTAAAAAGTATATGTACGTTTCAGACTACGCAAGGCTTTTGGCACTATATAACGAAGGCGGAATTTATCTTGATACCGACTGCTTGGTGAAAAAAGATTTTACGCCGCTTTTGGGTTGCGATGCATTTACGGGTTTTGGCGGAGATAATGCGGAAATTGCCGCTCACGCTTTGGCCTTTACAAAAGGACATCCGTTTATTAAAGAGTGTATCGACTCTTACGAAAACGAAAGTTTTGTAAACGAAGACGGTTCTTATAACCTATTGACGATAAACGAGCGCATGACAAAACTTTTGGAAAAACATGGGTTTATTAGGAACGGAAAAGAACAAGAAGTTTGCGGCGTTAAAATTTACCCTATGACTTATTTTTGTCCGCTTTCGATGCTTCCCGACACGGTAAAAGATTGCAAAAGCAAAAACACTTACTGCATACACGTTTGGTCGAGTAAGGAATTAAAAAGGGAAAGAAGTTTTCTAGTACGCTTTGCCCATAAAACGGGTCTTAACAAATTAAAAAGGAAAATATTCAAAAAATGAAAACGCCGTTTTTCACTTTAATTACACCTGTGTATAATATAGAAAAGTTGCTCGCTAAAACTATTGAATCGGCAATAAGTCAAACCTTTACCGATTGGGAAATGGTTTTAGTAGACGACGGCAGTCCCGATAATGCAGGGAAAATTTGCGATGAATACGCCGCAAAGGACGGCAGAATAAAGGTAGTTCATAAAAAGAACGAGGGATTGGCGGAAGCGAGAAACGTTGGGCTTGATAACGCTACCGGTAAATACTTTATAATTTTAGAGGGTAGCGACCTTTTCCCAAACGAAAACACCCTTAGTAGAATTTACGCCGACTTAACCGAAAACGACGTGGATATTTATTTCGGCAAACTTGTCGACGTAGATGAAACCACGGGTAAAATTTTCGGCGAACAAAAAGATTATTGTGTAAGCGGAAAGATAAAAGGCGGAAAAGAACTTTTTTGCACCCTTTACGACAATAACGACGTTTTGGCATTATCGTCGCCTGTAAATAAAGCTTTTAGAACTGAGTTTGTTAAGAAAAACAACCTTCGCTTTTATAAGGGTATATATCACGACGACGACGAATGGCTTCCCCGTGCGATAAGCCTTTCCGAAACGGCTTATTTCACAAATGAAATAATTTATTACGCAATGGCGTGGGACGGATGTTTCGGGCAGATGGTTAGCGACAAAAGCCTCACCAAAAAGGCGGTCGACAAAACGTT
The DNA here is from genome assembly GCA_034184645.1 of Clostridia bacterium. GTDB lineage: Bacteria > Bacillota > Clostridia > Christensenellales > Borkfalkiaceae > UBA1259. The sequence continues at coordinate 2,120 of JAXFZW010000088.1, forward strand.
TATAGCAAAGCGTTGTATTGAGGACATGCTTGCCCGCTTTCCTAAAGAAAAAAGTCCTTTTATCCGTAAGTACGTAGAATATTTTTTCCGCATGTATATTGACGGCGCTTGCGCAATAAACAGCGTAAAGGACAAAGAGTGCTTAAGTAAAATAAAGATTGCCGTTAAAGAAAATTCAATCTTTAAATACGCAAAGTACTGCGAAAGCAAAAACCTTAAACTTTTAGGAAAAATAAAGACGGTGTTCGGATTGAATTTCGCCGTAAAAATGATATTAAAAAGATACGGGAAATAAATGAAAATATCTGTAATAGTGCCCGTATATAATACGGAAAAATATTTAAATAGATGTATCGACAGTATTTTAGCCCAGACTTTTACCGACTTCGAACTGCTTTTAATAGACGACGGTTCGACGGACAGTAGCGGTAAAATTTGCGACGAATACGCATTAAAGGATAAAAGAGTAAAAGTTTTTCATAAAGAAAACGGCGGGGTTTCGCGCGCGAGAAATTTAGGGATCGATAACGCGCAAGGCGAGTATCTTTCCTTTATCGACAGCGACGATTATATCCGCCCTGAAATGTATGAAAAACTTGCGAAAATAATCGATATATACGGCGTTGATTTGGTTTGTTCTAATTTGGAACAAAACGGAAAGGTTTTAGCAAATAAAACGCCGCAAAACCGAGTAATCGATAAGCAGGAAATTCACGACAAAATTTTGCCGTATTTTACCGAAAACGACACTCTCGGCGCAGGCGGATATACAACTATGCTTATTAAACGTAGTGTTTTAGAGAAAGGAAGTGTAAGATTTTACGAAGACTTTGCCTTTCAGGAAGACACTATGTTTATGATAAATGTTTACGGCAATATTTCGTTAATGTATTATCTTCCGCAAACCTTTTATGAATATACCACACATCCGACCGGACTATATACGGCATACCGTAAAGGCGATGGAGTTAACTTTATTAAAGCCCGCAACATTATGTTGTCGCTTATTGAAAAGTACGATATACCGGCTAACTTTTTTAACTTTAACAGCACTTATTTATATAACGTGGGTTGGTATATTTACCGTACGTTAAGACTTAAAGACAAAAAAGAAAAGAATTCTCTTATAGACGGCGTTCTTCTTGCGGAAGAAACAAAGGATGCTTGCGTGTTCTTAGCAGATAATGCTACCAGTTTCGATAAACGTATCGCAAAGGCTATCTGTAAAGGGAAAAAACGTAAAGTGATATTTCTGATAAAATTCGTTTATTCGGGTAAAGCGGCAAAACTGCAAAAGTTTATAGCAAAATTAAGGGGAAACAGATGAAAACCATTTTTTTCGGTGCAAGTTCAAGCATAGTTAAGTGGGCGTATAAAGATATTTATGAAAATTCCGATATTGAGTACTGCGAGTATGATGCAAAAACTTCCCTAAAAGGACTTAAAAAACTTTTGATTTGCACCGGAAAGGGTAAACTTTTACCATACGGCATTAAAGACAGACTTTATAAAAAAACACTCGGCTATAAGTTTCTTTTTGAAAAAGAAAATGAAGTTTTGTTTGTTTTTACTTGTCAAAACGGTTTATTTTACCAGGGCGGATTTTTCACCTTTGTAAACTACCTTAAAAGCAAGTATAAAAATTGCAAGTGTGTTTTTTATTACAATGACTTGATTTCTACTTGTGAGCCGACGAAATTAGATGGGGTAAAATCCGTTTTTGATTTGGTTTTGACGTTTGACAGTGTTGAGGCGCAAAAGTACGGAATTTCGTACTACGGTGTAGTACATTCGAAGGCGTTGCCTTCGAATGAAGAAAGTGCTGAGGAGTCTGACATATTTTACGCCGGCAGCGACAGGGGAAGATATAATGATATTATAAAGGCTTTTACTATTTTTGCTGATAGTGGAAAACGTTGCGTGTTTTATCTTTTCGATGTGTTAAAAGAGAATAAGGAAAACTTGAACGCCTTCTTGAAGTCTTGTAAACAAAACG
>JAXFZW010000089.1:0-3071 GCA_034184645.1 Clostridia bacterium
AGCGTGTGTCCACCGTCGTTATAGTTGTGATCGTGGTTGGTCAGATATACCATACGGCGATTCTTGATAGCTGCAGAACTCTTTAAGAAAGTATCCAAGATAGCCTTAAGAGAATCAGCGGCATCACAGTCCTTGAATTTCCATGCCAGTGCCCCCTGCAGATCCCAAGCGTAGTCATAGTCGAATCCGCAAGAGTCGATACGGATATTTTCCTTGTTGCTGATATCCGTCTCGCTGAGCATCTCGAGTACACCCATACGATAATCGTATCCCGTGCGACAAAGTACATATACACTTTCCAAATGATGAACGGAATAAGGAAAGTTATATATCTTTCAAGGCTTGAACCTCTGTTCCTTGCAAGCACAAACAAAATTGCGACTATCTGTACTCCAAGATAAAAATAAGTCGTCACAGTGGCGCTTATTATTCTCGACATGATGGGCGCAATAGTAACGCCTATCATTATCAGGAAAAGATAGTCGATTAAATCGGGTGCTTTTTTCTTTGTTTCTAACATTTGCTTATACTTTCCAAAAACTCACCCATACGTTTTGTTTGGGCAACGTTGTTTTTATTTTTCTTTATAAATTCCCCCGCCGAAGTTCCTAAGGAATATCTTTCGTCGGCAGGTAAATCAAACACTTTTATTAAAGCGTCTTTAATTCCTTTTTCAGTCGTTTCCTCAATAAGGTAAACGTAGTTTTTATATTCTTCCGGCATACCTAAAAGATTTGTCGTAAGTACTGGGGTATATGACGCCATGTATTCCATATTTTTTGACGGGAACGAATACATCGTATATTCTTCGCCCGTCGGTCTAGGGTTTACAAGAAGCGCCGCCCTTTTTTCGTCTTCAACGACTTGACTGTTTGGCATAATGCCCATATATTTGACGTTTTGATTTTGCTCGGCAATCTTTTTAACTTCTTCCGCGTAATCTCCGCCGCCGTATATTTTAAGTAAGGCGTTTTTTACGTCGGCAGCAAGAAATCCCTTAACGAGTTCGGGAAGTCCGTACATAGACAAAACTCCGCCGGCATAAATAACTTCCTTTACGCCGGTAGTTATTTCTGTCCTTTCTTCGTATGGTACAGGTATAATTTGCGAGTCGGAAAGTCCTTCCATAATAAGGTACGGCTTATTTTCCTTATTAACCTTGCCGTTCATTTGCTCGGTTAAAAATATATATCCGTCCGCTTTTCTTAAAAGCCTTTCCGCTCTTTTTTTATTCTTTTCACCGTACATAAATTCGGGAAGGTCTGTGACAATCAATACGGTGGGTATTTTTTTTAGTTTTGCCGCACGCATCATACCGCTTGCGTTGGCAATGTTAAGCACGTCGCAAACAACCGCGGTTTGCCCCTTTCTCTTTTTTGAAAAAAGAACGCCGAAAAATCCGCCGAGCAGTATTCCGAGTTGTCTTAAAACAGGTAAATTTAACGTTTTATAATATTTATACTTAACGCCGTTTTCCTTCTCGTTTTTATAAAAACAAAATGGGTTTTTAGTAACCTCACGGTTTATGGGTAGCCCCGAAAAAGCGATTACCTCGTTCCCGTTTGCCGCAAGCCCCTTTAACATAAGTCCGTGGTACTTTTGATCGGGGCGCATCACGTTTAAGTTTTTGCTTGCGATAAGTTTTTCATAAAGTCTATCGCTGCAATTTGAAAACCCGTAAAGTATGCGCATCACAGTTCACCGTATGAAATAAGCGTTTTGTCGCCTATTACTTTTTTAATTTTGTTAAGCGGCTCACCTACGTTACCGTTTTCTGTGATATGTTTCCTGTCAATAAGTTTTCCGTCTTTGTCGAAGTCAGGATGCACCATTATCTCGCATAAATACTTATTTAAAGTTTCACCGCACGATATAGCATCATCCAAACTGCCGAATTTTAAAGCGGTAGTAAACCCGTCCTTTTTGAGTTTTTTATTAAACAGATACTTTCCGACCTTTTTGTAAAACCTTATTTTGCCTAAATTGCGGTGAAGCCTTATTTTTTCAATGCCAAACTCTTTTGCGACCTTTTTTACCGTATCGATAAGATAAGGTGCCGTGTGTATATGATGGTGCGAATCAACGTGTGTAAGTTTTACGCCGAGCAAAATAAGCCTTTTTATTTGCGCCGTTATTTCTTCGGTAAAGTCTTTAAGTTCCTTTTCGGATGGTTTTTTATACCGGTCTATTTTTCCGTGAAATTTTCCGTTCTCGCAAAAGAAAGCGTCGGTTTTTATTTGTTCGGTAAGCGGTTCGCCTTCGGTCACGTTCAGATGTACGCCTATTTTACCAATAAAACCTTTTTCTTCGGCAAGCGCAATTGCTTGCTCGATAAAACTTCCGTTAGCGCAAGCGGTGGTTGATGATATTAAGTTTTCGCTAAACGCCCTGGCTATTGCTTTCGAGCAAGTTTCCGTAAGTCCGAAATCGTCGGCGTTGACAATAATTTTACCCTGCATTTTTGCTTAAAATTTTCTCCACGTTTTCAATCTGAGCGGTAACCATATTTTCAACGGTAAAATCTTTAATAGTATTTATTGCTTTTGCCGCCGCTTTTTCGGTCAAACTTTCGTTTGATAAAAACTCTTTTACTCTCTCAATAAAGTTATTGTCGTCGTACAGTTTAACAAGATATCCGTTCTCACCGTTTACGATAAGTTCCCTTCCCGCAACGCAGGTATCGGAAACCACGACAGGAAGTCCCGATGCCATAGCTTCATTTATTACAAGCCCCCAAACGTCGTAAGTTGTCGGATGAACGAAAATATCCGCCGCACGGAAGTAATTTAAAAGTTCGTCAAACTTATGGAAATCTTCTATAATAACTTTCTTTAAGTTATGCCTTGCGATTATTTCTTCATATTTTTGTTTTTCCGAGCCGCCGCCTATCAAAAGCAAATAATTATTTTCTGGCATATCTTTCCAAAGTTCTATTAAAACGTCGTAGCGTTTAAGCGGAATAAACCTTCCTACCGCAACGGCAATCTTCCCGTCTGTGGGAAGTTGAAGTTTGTCTCTCAGCGCAGTTTTTTCGTCTTTATTTAACGGTTTACTTAAAATATCTGTCTTAT
>JAXFZW010000090.1:0-3001 GCA_034184645.1 Clostridia bacterium
CCATAAAATACCCGGTGTTTGACGTGTAGTAAGTATTGAATGCGGCAAGACCGTTTTCGGCGAAATTAGTATTTGCCGCCCTTAACATTGCTAAAACGTTATTTTCGCTCGGGAAAAGTGATTTGTCTTCCGAACGGGCAAGGGTAAAGGATTCTTCAACGTTCTCGTAAACGTTAAAATGCCCGTCAACAAGTTTTTGATACTTAACGTTAACTTGCCCGTTCGATTCTAAATCCGGCGCAACGCCTAAAGCTCGAGCCATAGGATAATCTTTGGTAAAAGCAACGGATAAACCGGATTCGTCCTTTTGGGCATAATCAGAATTGCTTGAAAGATAATTTATAATGTCAGTTTTTGGGGTAGAAGAAAATAAAGCAACGTTCCTTAAATGCTCTCCAGAAATACCCGTTGTGTAAGCATAAAAAACAATATATCCAAGATTATATATATTGCCTTCGTCCCAATTAACTGAAAATAAAAAGGGATTAACTTTACCCACCTCAAAAGACTTAGCTGTTCCTGTTTTATCTAAATATTTCAAATCTGCTCCGCCACCAAGACTTCCAAGCGTTATAATAGTAGACTCTGTAGTATTAAACAAATTTGGATAAGCTGTGTTCAATTTTTGCGGATTCATGCTGACAGAAAACTCATTTCTGCTCCACACGTCCCAATATGCTGTAATCATGTCAAGCCTACCGTATAAAACCCACATATGATTATATTTGCTGCCGCCCCACTCGTTTGCCAAAAAGTCGTTTAATTTGATTTCATACTTACGTGAAACAGGTTTTCCCGTAGTGCTGAAAGTATAATCGTAATTTTTGCCGCAAGATATTTTGCGTTGACTATCCACCGACCAACTATCTTCCAAAACGACGTTGGTTGCGATTCTTTCTTCTGAAGCGGAAGTTTCCGCTTCGGCCGTTGTTAAGTTTAAAGACATTAAAAAGCCTGCGCTTGCAATTAAAAGCGCAGATAAAATCAACAACAGCACCGTTTTAAGACTTAAACTTAAAGCTTTTTTCATAAACACCTTTTTCATTCAATTCCTTTCAGGTCTTTAATCTTGAGAAATTTATCAACTGTTCTCGGATTAAACCCAATAACTGTACCGTTTTCGTCGATTTCGAAAAGAGAACTCAAAATCTTCACGCCCATAGCGTTTTCTTCCGGCGTGTTTTTATTATCAATAATCGGATAATTCCCCGGATCCTTATAACAATCATAAGCCGTTGCTACGGCTATTTTTTCTGCATTAGTCATTAAATTAAACCTTCCTTTTTGCTTCCAATCCACGCCCTTTTGACGGTTTCGGGTGGACTATGTTTAATGAGTTCTACGTCAACGTAAACTCTTTCATAAACGCTTGCACCCCTGTTTGAATATGTCTCCGAAATATTTAAAACGTTAAAATCTCGTTGTACAATTTCGAGTGCTTCCACAATTTCGGGTAATATACCTTGAATTCTCACTTTTAACATTGTCTTTTCCTACACTTAAACTAAAATCTTCACACCAACCGTCTTGCCGAGCTTCCGGGCAAGTCTCACAATATATGCAGTCGGCGCAACTTACTAAACCTTTAATCATTTTCGTTTACCGTATCAAATATTGAAATTTGTCCCGGACAAGCGTTGGATTCGCTTATCACCGTTGTCGGCTTCGGAAATTCTATGTTTGACATTTTTGTTCCCCTTAAATTTTTACCGGGGAAAAGTGGGCGGGCCCCGGAGATCTGAAAACAACAAGACTCTCAAATCTTATCGGAATTACTTTTACGTTTGTTTTAGATTTTATAACTCGCCCCGCCCAAGCGACGTTAACGATTTAAACTGTTTTGGCAGCTTCTACTAATGCTTTAACGGCTTGATCATGTCTTTCCGTGTCGGCAATAAATTCAGCTACCGTGCAGTCCTTATACACGTTCATTTGGCTTTGCAGCCAAGCGACTACGTTCGAGATTTTCCCTGCAACAAACAGTCTTTTCATTATTCAATTCTCCTAAAACAAACGTTTTTATAGTGGGATTCCGGCCCACTTTATATAATCGGTCCATTGGACCGTTTATTAACGTCGTTCACTATTGAATCGCCGTTGCCTTCGTGGTATAATATTTTTGCTTGAAAATCATACAAAAAGGGGGTGATAATAGTGAACTTTTTGCTTAAATCTGCTCTTAAGGGCATTGCGTTTGCCGGTATTTGTGTTTACTGCAACCACAAGCGCAAAAACATTTGCAAAACTGCTTATCGTAAAACCGGTAAGTTAATGCAAACCGCTCGGCGCAAGCACCGTTTTTTAGACGGTTCTGCTGAATATAAGCGCCAAAGATACATCGAGCAGAAAAAAGTCAACAGGGCTGAGAAAGTTAAAAAACTTTTTAAGGTTTTTTAATTATCTCAAGGCAAGCGGATTGAAATCCGCTTTATTTACACGATCAATCGATCGTTAAAATCTTTCCAGGGAAGGGGCTTTTCCCCGGTTATAATGATATTTTGTAGAGGTATTGCGGTTGTATGCCAAAAACCGACGCCCGCCCCACGGCGATTTTTTAACCTATTAAAGAAAGTACGATCCAGAATCCGGCGCCGAACGTTACGGCGGCAAGGACTATCTGAACGACTCCAACAATACGAACAAACAACGTATTCGCTTCGACAATCGGTGCGTTTTGGAAGTCGATTAAGCCCGAAAGTAGTAAGATTATTGATAAAACAACTAAAATCACACCGAGAACCACCATTTTTACACCGATTTTTATATTTTTAACGGCGCTTGCCGTTTAATTACGTTCCCTACCCCCTTTGGGAGATAGGGCCAACAAATTGCCGAACTTTATTGTTTCATCGCACCTTTCGTGATATAATTATTTTTGTAGAAAAACTATCAAAAGGGGGTGCGAGAATGAAAAAAGTATTTTTTTATTGCGGTAAAGTGTTTATCACTACAATCTACATACCGCTAAAATTAACGGCAATCGTTTTAACGAGTATCGTTC
>JAXFZW010000091.1:0-7464 GCA_034184645.1 Clostridia bacterium
AGGTAAAAGGTGCGAGACTGGCAGGTCGTTTAAATACGCACTTGTGCGTAAGCCAGAATAGTTAAGGGCTAATTGCCCGAAAAAGAAAAACCACCAGCTAGGCTGGTGGATTTTTATTTTAAAAATTTCACTTTACAAGCGCATATGCATAACCAATAACTCGGTTTTGATTGTTACGGTCAAGCGAGTTGAATAAGGTGAAAAGTTCTTTTTCTAAATGATTTTCGCCTTTTATATTATTTGAACTTAACAACTCGTTTTCATTTGATCTCCCGACCAGGTAGTCGATAGAAACGTTTAATAAATCAGCAATCTTGATAAGCATATCAATTGACGGTTCTGTTCTGCCATTTTCATAGTTGTAAACGTTAGTAGGTGAAACTTTCAGTTTTTCAGCGAGTTCTTTTTGTGAAATATTTAATTCTTCACGAATTTCTTTTAATCTCATAAAAAACCTGACTTTCATTTTTTTAAATTATGCGCTAAAAATGAAAAATTATCTTGACATTTTCAAAAATAGCGATTATAATGTTACTATAAACGCTGTTTTAGCGATGTGGTACGAGTTTTATCTAAATTTTGACGTGGTGAAATTGCATCAATTATACCAAGTGAATTTATAATTAAAAATCCAGGTACGTTGTGCCGGTTTTTGTAAAAACTTTAAAGGAGGAAAGCAAAATGCTTAAAATTACAAAAGTAGTAGGTCAAAGCATTGCCAACATGTCCGGTTGTGGAAAAAATTATGACAGCGATTGTGGCATAAGAGCAAGAATGGGTTAAGCTTTTAATCTGACACGAAAAGCCGTCGGGCGTATTTTACGTGCGACGGCATTTTCATAATTATTTAAAAAAAATGAAAAAAGAAGAATTTAAAATTTTTAACGATGAATTTTTAGGCCGTTTGTTTTTGCCTGAAGGTTTGCTGTACGAAAATGTAAAAGCAACGATTATTTCCCCATTTCACGGTAGGGCAGTTGCATTAAGACTCGGTGATTACGACTGGATTTCGGTAAAAGGCGGCGGATGGAATTACGGCGGACCGCAAGTATATATTTCAAATAAGGATGAGGAACTTATTTTCGGGCTATACCCTTTAATTTCCGCCGAACGCGAACTTGCAGTCGGCCGTTTAATAGAGCGGTTTTCGGACGAGTTTCCTAAGGTTTTATATTATAAAAATCTTTGTGATTTTACTTTGCCTGATAAATATCGCGATATTCAAACTGCTAAATTCAGAAACGGCGAATACGTTAAACCCTGTCTTTTATACACTCGGGTTAAAAGTCCTTTCAGGGTTGCAGATCTTACTTATCTTGATGAAAACGAAAGAAAATCGATAGTTAAGCAATGCTGCGATTTTTGGGAAATAACCGAAAAGAATTTTACCGTCAAGTTTACCGAAAAACTTGCCGAGAGGGTGGCTTTGCTTCATAAAAACGGCTTTATTAACGACACGCTTGATTACGGTAACGTAACTATGCTTGCGGAAATTATCGATTACGAGTGGGTCACCGCTCCGAATATAAAACTGTTGGACGGGTCTTACGGGAAAGAAATAAGCGAGGAACGAAAAGAAAAAGAAATTCTTTACGGTGCGGAAGTTTGTTTGCAGCTTAAAGCAATTTTGAGAGAAGAGTTCAATCTTTTCGACGTTTACCGCACGTTTGTTAACTCTTATATGAAAGTGAATAAGCATTTTGTTGAAACAAATGAAAACGTGCAAAAAATATTACGTAAGGAAGAAATAATTTTATGAAATATTTGAATAAAGATTTCAAAGTACCGAATTGGGTGTCTTGCCATACTTATTTTTTTGGTAAAGAAAACAGCCGGACTTATATATCTAACGAAAAAAAACACACGTACGTTTTGCTTGACGGTTTAGCAAGCGATATGTGGAAGTTAATAGAAAGCGATAGCGAAAATATCGAACAGTGGGCAAAATCAAAAGGTGTTTACGAACAGGTTGAAGGATTTTTATATGATCTTTCAGAACAAGGATTAGTCTTGTTTAACGACGGAACAAACAAAGCGAAAGAGTACGAATATGAATCAATCAATGAAAAAGATGAAAGTAATGCAGAAACGAGTTTTATTGAAGAAATGCAAAACTGGTTATTCGATAACGGATTTATGTTTTCGCTTTTCTTTGAATTGACTTATAGGTGCAACCTTAAATGCGTGCATTGTTATAACCCTAAAAACACCCCAAATGTAGAATTGGATTACGAACTTTGTAAAAAAGCAATTGACGATGCATACGATGCAGGTTGTTTTAAAGTGGCTTTTTCAGGCGGCGAATCTACTTTGCATACTAAGTTTTATGAAATAGTTCAATATGCTCGCAAAAAAAGAATGTCGGTTGAAATTTTTACAAACGGGCAGTTGATTGCAAATAATGAAAGTTTATATAACAAAATTTTAAAACTATATCCATATCGTATTTGTGTCAGCCTTTACAGTACGGACAAGGAAATGCATGAAAAGGTAACTGATGTCAAAGGTTCGTTTGATAAAACGTTTGACTTAATAAAAAAATTAAGAAATGATAACGTAAACGTACAAATTAAAAACTTTTTACTTAATTTTAATTGTATGGATTGCATAAAGGTTAAAGACTTTGCAAAAAAAATAAAAGCAACGTCTTTGGCAGACATATCTTTAATACCTACAATCGAAGGTGATAAAAAAACCATACAGTATGCATTAAATGAAGATGAGCTTTTTAATCTTTATATAAATCCCGAATCGCCGCTTTTTTTACACGAAGATTTCAAGCCGAAAAACTATGAGAAAATAAAAGACTGTTCGCCTTGCTTCGGGGGGTTCAGCGGTGTTTGTGTGAATCCGAATGGGAATGTTGTGATTTGCGTTTCTTTACCGTATTCGGTAGGGAACATCAATTATGAGTCAATAAAGGATATTTGGCAAAATGCGGTAAATAAAAATCCTGAGAGTAAACTGTATCAATGGCAAAAGGTTACAATTTCTGATTTGAAAGATTGCTATAAAAACGATTACTGTTCGTTCTGTAATTACTGCCCGGGCATGGGATATCTTGAAAACGGGTATTTAAAAAAATCAGATGTATTATGTTTGCAGGCAAAAACAAAAATGAGAGCTTATAATTATTTAAAAAACAAAAAGAAAAACGGCTGTTAATAAAGCCGTTTTTTTATATGCGCATATATTGATTTAAGCCAAAATCGCAATAGAAATCGCACAGAAAACTATAAGCGACAAAGCGTCGACAATCGTCGTAATGAAGGGGCTTGCAACTACCGCCGGGTCGAGTTTTACTTTCTTTGCGAATAGCGGCAATAAGCATCCTACGATTTTCGCCATAATTACGGTTGCAAACAAAGCAAGTGAAACAACGAACGATAGTTTAGGTGTATAGCCTGTAAACCCGAACAGCAAATTGTCGATAAGCATTAACTTTGCAAAGCACGCTAACGCCAAAGTTGCCGCAAGTAAAATCGCCGCGCGGACTTCCTTCCACAAAACCCTGAAAATATCCTTAAATTCAAGGTCGCCGAGTGCAAGCGAACGGATTACGGTAACCGACGCCTGACCGCCTGCGTTCCCGCCCGTATCCATAAGCATAGGTACGCATGCGATAAGTGCCGTGCTTATGTGTGACAGCGACGCTTCGTACGAGTTAAGTATAAGCCCCGTAAACGTCGCCGACACCATGAGTAGCAAAAGCCACGGAATGCGCGACGCCCAAATTTTCCATACGGGCTGTTTTAAGTATTCCTGTTCAATAGGGACGATAGCCGCCATCTTCTGAATATCTTCGGTGGCTTCTTCTTGGATGACGTCGACAGCGTCGTCGATGGTTACGATACCGACAATGCAACCTTCCTTATCTACGACGGGCATTGCAAGGAAGTCGTAGTCCGAAAACTTCATTGCGACTTGCTCTTTATCTTCAAGCGTTTCGCACGAAACTACGTTCGTGTCCATTATGTTTCCTACCGTTTCTTCCTTTTTGGATAGGAGAAGGTCTTTTACCGTGACGACGCCGATAAGTTTTTTCTTTTGAGTCGTTACGTAGCAGGTGTAAATTGTTTCGGAGTTAATACCTATTCTGCGAATCCTGTCGAACGCTTGATCGACGGTTATGTTTTCGGGAAGCGAAATAAACTCCGTCGTCATTATGCTGCCGGCGGAATCGTCGGGGTATTCAAGTAATTCGTTTATCTGTTTGCGGTTTTCGGGATCGGAGTTTTTAAGTATCCTTTTTACGACGTTGGCAGGCATCTCTTCGATAATATCGACCGTGTCGTCAAGGAACATGTCGTCAATGACCGCTTTAAGTTCTTTATCCGTAAACGCTTTAACAAGGTTTTCCTGCGTGTCGGCGTCAAGTTCTATAAAAACGTCGCTCGCAAACTCTTTCGGAAGCAAGCGGAAAAAGACGAGTTGTTCTTTCTCGTCCAAATTGTTTTCCATAAATTCCGCAATATCTATCGGCTGCATTTCAAGAACGGTCGTACGTAAGTCGGTAAATTTGCGGTTATCGAAAAAGTAAGTCAGTTTTTCAAATAAAGATTCTAATTCTTCGGTCACGGCGAAACCTCCTTCGATAAAAATAAAACCCGCCTTTCGGCAGGTAACAAAAGTTGCGATGAATCGCAATTACCGTACTGGCTTTAGCATCGCAGGGCTGTGTAATTGCGTTAAGTTAAGCCTTGATTCGACAAAACCTTTTAACCAACTTGCGGTGTCTCCACCGGTTTGCGGTAGCAATCCGTATCCCTGCGGTAGCCTTACCTACCGAAAAGATTTATTAAGTTTAGTTTACTCGCATAAAAAACGCTTGTCAACAATTTTTTCGTGCGATTATAAATTTTTTTATTTTTTGTTTTAAGCGGGCTCGCTTTCTTCCGCAGAATAAAAAATTTCGGGATTGTGCTTTTTGAGTTCGGCAATAAAATCAGAGTAATTTTCAGGTGAAATAATCACGACCGTAAACTTGCCGTTTTTAAGATATAAAACGAGTTTATTCGTTTTTGTGAAAACTTTGACTTCGGTTATATCGTCGAGTGCGGTTTTGGTAAAAACAAATCCGAAATAAGCGTAAAGATAATCGCCTTTAACTTTGTAAAGTCCGTAAATAGCGATGGCGACAGACTCCGAAAACAGGGCGGCGGTAAGTAAGGTGAGCAATCCGTAGGATACGGCTGTAAAAACGCTCGTTTCAAGGTATTTTATGACGCTTAAAACATTTAAAACGACCCCTGCGCCCGAAATAAGTATCACGAGAGCGATAAGCGCGCCCACCGTAAGCGAATAATTAAAACGAAACTTTTTCATATCTTCACCTTTAACTTACCTTTAACATTGTATAATAATTTTAAGGTAAAATCAACGGCGAAAACAACTTTTAAAACAGAAAAAAGTTCAAACTTGTCAAAATGCACCGCCCGTAATTGACTATATAAGGTTTTTGTGATAAAATTATTCGGAAAATTAAAGCAAATAACGGAGCAACTTTATGATTAAACTTATCGAAAAAGGCGTTTATCTTAAAAACGGCAAATTAGTAAGGGCTAAAACCGTTGACGAAAACGCAAAAAAGAAGACGATTGCGTATAAAATTTTAACTGCGCACAACGTTTCCGATAGCGATAAAAAACTCAATATTAAATTTGACGAAATAACTTCGCACGACATAACTTACGTCGGCATTATACAAACAGCAAAGGCGTCGGGATTAACGAAGTTCCCGCTTCCTTACACGCTTACCAACTGTCATAACTCGCTTTGTGCGGTTGGCGGAACGATAAACGAAGACGACCACGTTTTCGGTCTTTCCGCCGCTAAAAAGTACGGCGGTGCGTTCGTGCCTCCGCATCTTGCGGTAATCCATCAGTATATGCGTGAAATGCGCGCTTTTTCGGGCGCTATGATATTAGGCTCTGACTCGCACACACGCTACGGCGCATTGGGGACACTTGCGATAGGCGAAGGAGGACCCGAACTCGTAAAACAACTTCTCGGTAAAACTTACGACATCGATATGCCCGAAGTTGTAGCGGTTTACCTTAAAGGCAGACCGAGAAAGGGCGTAGGTCCGCACGACGTTGCGCTTGCGCTCGTCAAGGCGACTTTTAAAACCGGATTCGTTAAAAACAGGGTTATGGAATTTATCGGAAGCGGCATAAAAGGACTTTCGGTAGAATACAGAAACGGTATCGACGTTATGACTACCGAAACGACTTGCCTTTCTTCGATTTGGGAAACGGATGAAAAGGTTGCGAAGTTCTATGAAACGCACGACAGAGCAGGCGCATACAAGCAACTTAAAGCGGAAGAAGGCGCTTATTACGACAGGGCGATAATCGTTGATTTAAATAAGGTTGAGCCTATTATTGCACTTCCTTTCCACCCGTCCAACGCTTATACCATTAAGGACTTTTTATCGCGCCCGTACGAACTTTTAAAAGAATGCGAAGACGCCGGCAACAAACTTTTACCTGCGGGCAAAGGACAGTTTAAGCTTACCGACAAAATAAAGGACGGCAAGGTTTACGTCGAACAAGGCGTAATCGCAGGATGCGCCGGCGGTATGTATGAAAATATTGCGGAAGCGAGCAATATTTTAGGCGATACCGCTATAAATAACGGCGACTTTACCTTAGACGTTTATCCGTCGAGCCAACCCGTTTATAAAGCGATTGCCGAAAACGGGTATCTCGGAAAACTTATGGAAAACGGTGCGGTTATAAAAACTGCGTTCTGCGGTCCGTGTTTCGGTGCGGGCGACGTTCCGCAAAACAACGGACTTTCAATAAGGCACACGACGAGGAATTTTGAAAGCAGGGAAGGAAGTAAACCTTCGGACGGACAACTTTCCGCAGTTGCGCTTATGGACGCAAGAAGTATTGCGGCGACCGCTAAAAACGGCGGCGTTATAACTTCCGCCATGGACGTAGAGTATTCAAACAAAATCAAAAAGTACCGCTTTGACAACAAAATTTATAAAGCAAGGGTATTTAACGCAGTCGGTAAAGCGGATACGGAAAGAAATTTGGTTTACGGTCCTAACATTGCCGATTGGCCGGAGATGCCTAATCTTAAAGATAACCTTTTACTTAAAGTCGCATCCGTGCTTAACGACCCTGTAACCACTACCGACGAACTTATTCCTTCGGGCGAAACTTCGTCGTATAGGTCTAACCCCTTAAAACTTGCAGGGTTCGCTCTTTCAAGGAAGGACCCCGAATACGTAAAAAGGGCAAAAGCAATACAGGCGGAAGAATTCCCCAAACAAATTGCGGACGAAAAAACGACGACTTACGGCAGCGTTGTTTGTTCTGTTAAACCGGGCGACGGCTCGGCAAGGGAACAGGCGGCGTCCTGCCAAAGGGTGCTTGGCGGTGCTGCCAACATTGCAAAGGAATACGCGACCAAAAGATACAGAAGCAACCTTATCAACTGGGGTATGATACC
>JAXFZW010000092.1:0-9706 GCA_034184645.1 Clostridia bacterium
GGTTGTTATCGCGGCGTCCGTCATAGAAAAGGACTTCCCGTAAGAGGTCAAAGTTCCAAGAGAAACGCAAGGACGAGGAAAGGCCCCCGTCGTACCGTCGCCAAGAAAAAGACGGCCGGTAAATAAGGGAGGTAATTAACAATGGCAGTTGCTAAAAAAGTAGTTAAAAAACGTAAAGACGTTAAAAGAGTAGATAAAGGTCAGGTACACATTCAGGCGTCGTTCAACAACACGCTTGTTACCATAACCGATATGCAGGGCAACACAGTATCCTGGTCAAGTGCAGGTAGCCTTGGTTTTAAAGGCTCAAGAAAAAGCACTCCGTTTGCAGCTCAACAGGCTGCCGAAGCAGCAGGTAAAATCGCCAGGGAACAAGGTATGCGTCAAGTAGAAGTTTACGTAAAAGGACCTGGTGCAGGTAGAGAATCGGCAATCCGCGCTCTTGCGAATTGCGATATGGAAGTCGTTTTGATTCAGGACGTTTCACCCATCCCCCACAACGGATGCAGACCGCCCAAAAAACGCAGAGTATAACGGAGGTAAATTAAAATGGCTAAATATACTGATTCTAAATGTCGTTTATGCAGACGTGAAGGCGCAAAACTTTTCCTTAAAGGTGAAAGATGCTACAAAGGCGTATGTGCTTTCGAAAAACGCCCCGTTGCTCCCGGACAGCACGGTATGGGAAGGAAGAAGGTTTCCGAATACGGACTTCAACTTCGTGAAAAACAGAAATGCAAAAGGATTTACGGCGTTCTTGAAGGTCAATTCAGAAAATACTATGAAATGGCTGATAGGATGAAAGGTATAACCGGTGATAACATGCTTTCGCTTTTAGAGAGAAGGCTTGATAACGTTATTTACAGAATGGGTATCGGTTCTTCAAGGAGCCAGGCTCGTCAACTCGTAACACACTCTCATTTCACGGTAAACGGTAAGAACGTAAATATTGCTTCTTACATTGTTAAAGCGGGTGACGTTATCGCGGTTAAAGAAACCAAAAAAGATAATAAGTACTTTACTGAAATCAAGCAGATGAAAGTAGGCAATATGCCCAAATGGCTTGAATTCAATCCCGAAACTTTGGAAGGCAAAATTCTTGCCCTTCCGACAAGGGAAGACATCGACAGCAACATCGCTGAACACATGATCGTCGAATTGTACTCTAAATAATCGTAAAAATTTAATTTTCGGCGCGCTTTACGGGGGGAAAGTTAAGAAATTCCACGTCTTAACACGTATTCCCGTAAAGAGTGCGACGGAACTATTTAAGGAGGTAATTTTCTTATGATGGAAATTGAAATGCCAAAAATAGCTGTGGAAGAAAACGAATCTAAAAGTTATGCCAAAATCGTTGTAGAACCTTTGGAAAAGGGTTTCGGTTTGACGCTTGGTAATGCGCTCAGAAGAATTCTTTTGTCGGCGCTTCCCGGTGCGGCAATCCGTAACATTAAGTTTTCGGAAGATTTAGGAATAAAGCACGAGTTTTCGGCTGTTCCTTGTGTTAAGGAAGACGTAACCGAAATTATTCTTAACTTAAAAAGCGTAAATATCAAAACAGCGGTTCTTGATAAAGATTACGTTAAAACCGTTAGACTTTTCAAGGAAGGTCCCGCAGTCGTTAAAGCGGGTGATATCGAAACTGATTCGGACATCGAAATCTTAAACCCCGATCTTTACATCTGTACCGTTGATGAAGGCGGAAAAATCGATATGGAACTTACTATCGGCAGAGGTAGAGGTTATCAGGGTGCTGACGAGAATAAAACCGACGTTATCGATAATATAGCGATTGACAGTATTTATACTCCCGTTAAAAAAGTAAGTTATAATGTTACCGCAACCCGTGTCGGACAAAGCGTTGACTTTGATAAACTTACTCTTGAAGTATGGACTAACGGTGCTTTCTCGGGAAGAGACATCGTCAGCCTTGCTGCTAAAATTTTGGAAGAACACGTAAAAATGTTCGTATCTCTTTCGGAAGTTGGCAATATCGGTATTTTAGTACCGCCGGAAGAAGACAAGAAAATGAAGATTCTTGAAATGAGTATTGAAGAAATGGATCTTTCCGTCCGTTCTTACAACTGCCTTAAAAGAGCCGGTCTTCACACGGTTGAAGATCTTACCGAAAAAACGGAAGAAGATATGCTTAAATTCCGTAATTTAGGTAAAAAATCTCTTGACGAAGTTATTGCCAAACTCGTCAGCTTAGGCTTAAAACTCAAAGAAAAGGAGGACTAACAAATGGAAAGAAAGTTGGGCGTAAACGCCACTCAAAGACTTGCGCTTATTAAAAATCAGGCGTCCGCGCTGTTGTGGTACGGAAAGATAGAAACTACCGAAGCAAGGGCAAAAGAAGTTGCTTCTTACGTTGCTAAAATTATTACTCTTGCGGTAAATACTTACGAAGATACTTTGGAAACCGAAGTTAAAATCAAAGGTGAAAAAGGTAAGGAAGAAACAAAAACCCTCGTTAAGGACGGTCCCAAGAAGTTAAACGCAAGAAGAAAGATTATGTCTCTTGTAAACGACTTACAGGAAGTTAAAGGTTTTAAAGAAAGCAAGGCTGAATTCAAAGAGAGAACTAAGGCTATTAAATATCCGCTTATTGAAAAAATCTTCGACGAATATGCACCTAAATATGCTGCTCGTAAAGAAGAAAAAGGACAAGGTGGCGGGTATACGAGAATTTATAAACTCGGACCCCGTAAGGGCGACGCTGCCGAAGTTGTTATAATCGAACTCGTTGACTAATTAAAAAAGAATGAAGAACAAGGTTTTCCTTGTTCTTTTTCTTATAAACGGGCGGTATTATAAATGTTTGACAAAAAACGCAAATAAGGGTAAAATATAGAATATGAAGATTATTGTTTTAGGCGTCGGTAAAACGGGTGAAAAAATTATCGAAAGTCTTGTTAAAGAGAATCACGATATTACCGCAATTGACGAAAAACCTAAAAATATTGAGAACATTGTTAACCGTTATGACGTTAAAGGTATTGTTGCAAACGGAGTTAAAAAAAGTTCGCTTGAAGACGCAGGCACTTCGAAAGCGGATATTTTTATTGCATCGACTTCAAGAGACGAAGTAAATATTATTTGTTGTACTCTCGCAAAAAAACTTGGCGTCAAATATACCGTCGCAAGGATAAGAGACCCCGAATACTATGCTGAAGTCGGTACGATAAAAGAAGAACTTTCCATAGACCTTGTGTTCAATCCCGAATTTGAAACTGCAAAAGAAATTTCACGTATTTTGCGTTTCCCTTCGGCAAATAACGTTGAAAATTTTGCCGGCGGTGTGGCGTCTCTTGCGGAATTTAACGTGTCGGAAGGAAATCCTATAATCGGTAAAGCAATCGTTGAAGTAGTAAAAGAATTCGGAACTCAAGTAATTTTTGCTATGGTAAAACGTGCCGAAAAAACACTTATTCCGCTTGGTGACTTTATTTTTGCGGACGGCGACGTTATTTCAATAATCGGAAAGGATACTGAAATCACAAACTTCTGTAAAAAACTTCATATATATAAGATGCCCGCAAAGGACGCATTTATTATCGGCGGAGGTAAAATTGCTTTTTATCTTGCTGAAAATTTGACCGAAAGGGGCGTTGACGTCAGCATTGTTGAACAAGATGAAGAACGTTCTATCGAATTGTCGAATTCTTTGCCTCGAGTCAGTGTTCTTTTGGGTGACGGAAGCGACAGCCAACTTTTTGACGAAGAAAAGGTTGAAAGGGCTGACGCTTTGGTCTCACTCACGGGTGTTGATGAAGAAAATGCGATGATTTCGCTTTACGCAAAGAGCCTTGGAGTAAATAAGGTCGTAACTAAAATAAACCGTCAATCATTGATAAATATGATTAAAAAAATGGGACTTGATTCTGTCGTTTCGCCGCTTGAAATAACGGCAAACAGAATAATCAGGTTCGTTCGTTCACGTCAGGTTGATACTAGCGGTAGGGTTAAAAAACTTTTCAGACTTTCTGATAAAATCGAGGCTTCGGAATTTAAGGTTGTTGAAGGTTTTCCTACTGATATTCCGATTAAAAGTATAAATTTCAAAAAGAATATTATTATCGGCGGTGTCGTTCGTGAGGATGAGTTTATTTTGCCGACAGGTGAGACAAGAATATACGAGGGCGATAAAATTATAGTAATCGCTCAGGCAAGACAAATCAACGAACTTACTGACGTTTTGAAATAAATTATGAATTATAAACTGCTTTTAAACTTATTCGGAAAAACATTTATAATTTGCGCACTTTTCTTTTTTGCTCCGGCAATAGTGGCGCTTTGCTATTCCGAAAACAATTACATTGCGTTTTTAATTCCTGCTGTTGGACTTATGTTTATCGGTGGGCTTTTACAGTTGTTTAAGCCTAAAAATAAATCTATTTCCCCGAAAGAAGCTTTTGTTATAACCGCACTTTCCTGGATTGTTTTATCTGTTGTCGGCTCATTACCTTATATAATCAGCGGAGAAGTAGTCAGTTTTGTTGATGCGTTATTTGAAACGGTTTCCGGCTTAACGACAACGGGCGCAAGTGTATTAACAAACGTAGAAGTATTAAGCAAAAGTCTTGGTTTTTGGCGTGTTTTTACACACTTTATGGGTGGTATGGGCGTTCTGGTTTTCTTGCTGGTTATTATGCCTCAGGATAACGGTAGTGCCATACACCTTTTGCGAGCGGAATCTCCGGGACCAACCGCAACGAAATTTGCAAGCAAAATACGATTTACCGCAAGGATTCTTTATATTATCTATATTTCGCTAACGCTGATAATGGCAGTTATGCTTATATGCGGCGGTATGGATGTTTACGAATCGTTTGTACACGCGTTTTCAACGGCAGGTACGGGTGGTTTTTCTACAAGAAACGGTTCTATTGCGGCATTTAACAGTACTTACGTTGAAATCGTTATCGCTGTGTTTATGTTCCTTTTCGGAATAAACTTTAACGTGTTTTATCTTATCTTGATAGGTAAGTTTTCTCGCGCTTTATTCGGTGAAGAATTCTTAATTTACGTATCAATGGTAATTGCCGCAACATTAATTATTGCGCTTAATATCGTGGGAATTGTCGGAAGTTTTGGCAACGCTTTAAGATTTTCGTTTTTCCAAACGGCATCCATATCGTCAACAACGGGTTTTTCAACCGCAGATTTCAATACCTGGCCTGCATTATCGCAAGCAGTTTTGTTAATGCTTATGGTTGTCGGCGGATGCGGAGGTTCTACCGCAGGTGGAATAAAAGTTGCAAGACTTGCTATTTTAACAAAGTCATCGGTGACCGATCTTAAAAAAATGATGCGCCCGCGTGCAGTTGTTTCAACTAAATTTGAAAGAGAAACACTTGATAGTTCAACTGTTAATGCCGTTAGGGTATATTTCACGCTTTGGGTTGCTATTTTAATAATCAGCACGTTGATTTTATCGATTGACGGTTTCGGCGGCTTTATAGAAGACTTTACAGGTTCGTTAAGCTGTATAGGAAACGTAGGACCGGGGCTCGGACTTGTTGGCCCTATGGGTGGATATTCCGCTTACGGCGCAGGATCTAAAATTGCACTTTGTTTTACAATGCTTGCCGGAAGACTTGAAATAATACCGCTATTCGTTTTGTTCAGTTTCAGAACGTGGAAAAAATCATAATAATTTATTATAAATAAAAAAGACCGTGTTTGCGGTCTTTTTTTGTTATTAAATTTTATACACCTTCCATGACGTGCATGTTTCTGATTGTTGAGTCTTTAATCGAATCCATGACTGAGTATGCGTGAGTTTCAAGGTTGTTGCAAGTCGCAGTTGTTAATTTTTGTGTTTTAAGTTCGTCGATTATCATTTTTGCAATATCTTCAATGATTTCGGCTTTTTCGCTTGCCTGACTTTTTGAATTACCGAGTTCACTTATTCCCGATAAAGAAAACTCCAAATCTGATAGAATGGGTAATTCACGCATACCACGATATGCCCATTTATAATACGGTTCATATTTTCCGTTAAGTAGGTAAACCGTCGAGATAGCGTGTTTTACAAATTCAAAAATCGCAAGTTGCGCAGCGCCTGTTTCACCGCGGTCAATACATCTTCCGTAGTTGTACTGACCTGATTGTGCCATAAGAATAACGTTTGCGGCGATTTTTTTTCGTCTAACGTCCTCAGGGTAGCCTTTTAATAATTCATTGCGAACAGATGAAAAAAAACCAAGAGGATCGGTAAACACCTTTCCGTTACATGCTGTCGCTAACATTTCAGACGGAGTGTAAAACCAACGTTTTAAACTGTCGGGGGCATTGCTTGCGCCAAGAAATTTTTTATAAAACTCGTTGATTACTATAACTCCGCGTCGGTTACCGCCGGTAGGGGATAAAAGTTGTCTTTTAAGCCCCATGTATTCTTTCGGAAGTTTAGCGTATGCGCGTTCTAATTTGAAGCCGAACTTTCTTTCGTCTTCTTCGGTGATAAAAAGGCAAAATGATGGTTCAAAGTCGTGATCTTTGGATAGTTCATCATCAAACCCGAAACACTCAGAACCTTCACCGACTAAGCCTGCCGCAATTCTGTCCTTATACTCGGCAAACTCTTCATCAATCATTTTTTTGCCGTATTCGTTAAAGTATTTTTCGCAAATTTCAAGACCTTTCATATAGTTTAACAGACCTTTCTTTCATTTCTTTTTCAATAAAGTCAAAACCGAAGAAACCGTATGACGGAGCACACTTTTCAAGAACGTAAGCAAGATAACCGTTTTCTTTTATACCGTCTTTATTCAGCAACTCATACGCTTTAAAAAGGCAATCTTCAATTTTATTTTTATCGTCGCCTTTGTCGTAGTAAAGGTGGGCAAGGTTTACATAGGAAATTGCTTCGTCCGGCTCGCCGTCTTCATTGTTTGACATGATTTCAATTGCGTTGAAATATTTTTCGGTTGCTTCGTCAAACTTTTTAAGGTCAACCAATGCGAGTGCCATATTGTTAAAAAGACCCGCAAAGCGAGTGTCGTTTTTATCTAAATGACTATTATATATTTCAAGTGTTTTTTCGTAGTATTCAACCGCTTTTTCCGGTGAGCCGAAAGCTTTTAGCGCCGTTGCAATGTTCAGATATAGCGTAGCGGCGGAAACAGTTCCTTCAAGATTTAATTCTTTAATAAGTTCAAGCGCTCTGTTTGAAGATTTTTCCGCAAGTTCTTTTTTATTGTTTTTGCGGTAAAAACCTATAAGTTCGCTTTGAATGGAAAGTTCACCGTTTTTGTCGCCGAGTTCCTGTGCTTCCTTTTCCCAGTATTCTAAAAGCGAGCCGGCACCGGGCATATCGTTTTTGTTGAAAAAGTCGTTTACTTTTTCAATTATACGCATGACCGGAATTCTGCCTTTCGGCTGGTTTTTATCAGGATTGTAAAATTCTTTGCCACCGCATAGAACGCAGGATGGCTCTTTATAATCTTCACCGTTTAACATATTTTTCTCCGAAAAAATTATATCATTTATAATTTTCTCGGTCAAGTTAAACCTAAATGTAATATACTGATATTTTTTTCAATAAAATTATTATATGAAATTGTCAGAATTAAAGCCGGGAGAATTCGGCAAGGTTTTAAGCGTTAATTGTGAAAGAGTTTTAAAAAGAAGATTAGAACATTTAGGACTAACAAAAGGGGTTAAGATAAGTTTGGTTAGGGTTTCGCCGTTTAATGATCCTATTGAAATTTCCATAAGGGGATTTTATCTTGCTTTAAGGGTTGAAACCGCCGAAAATATAATAATCGAAAAGTTATGATAATTGCGTTACTCGGTAATCCGAATTCAGGTAAAACGACTCTTTTTAATGCGCTTACTGGCGGAAAAGAAAAAACCGGCAATTGGACGGGGGTTACCACCGTCAAAAAGAGCGGTAAATGCCTTTACGATAAAAATATTACGATAGTTGATTTGCCCGGCGTTTATTCGTTTTCGGCTCAAAGTAAAGACGAAATAGAAGTTGTAAATTATTTTAAAGAGCAAAAGCCTGACGTTATAATTAACGTAGTCGACTCGACAAATCTTGAAAGAAACTTGTATTTGACAGTTAATGCTATAAGTTTAGGTGTACCGTGTATAGTTGCGTTAAATTTTATTGACGAAGCTGAAAAGAAAGGGATTGAAATAGACACGGAAAAATTATATGATAATTTCGGCGTAAAATTCGTAAAAATTTCCGCAAGAAAAAGGAAAGGGCTAAAAGAACTCGTTTTAGCCGCAAAATCGGCTAAATGCGGGCGATTTGACGCGTTGTCGGGAAAGTCTGCGACAGATGCTTTTACGAAGGTAGAAAAGGCTTTGGCGAAAGCCGTTAAAAAGCCTAGTAACACAAATGATTTTACAAAAAGAGCCGATAACTTAATAATGGGGAAATTTACCGGAATCCCGATTTTTATCGGGGTTATTTTTTTAACGTATTTTCTTTCGCTTAAAATCGGCGGAGTAATGGGGACGGTAATTGAAAGATTTTTCGTTAAAGCCGGGGAAAATTTATCAGGTATTGTCAAGGATGGAGTATGGAGTGTCGTTGCGAATCTTTTTGAGTCTGCAATCTTAAAAGGAATAGGAAGTGTTTTATCTTTTTTACCGCAAGTGCTTATACTGTTTTTAATTCTTTCTCTTTTGGAAGAAAGCGGATATATGGCAAGGGTATCTTTTAATCTCGATAGGGTTTTCAGATATTTCGGACTTGGCGGAAAATCTGTTTTTCCGTTTGTTTTGTCATGCGGGTGTGCTGTCACGGGTATTATGTCAACCGCAACAATTGCCGACGATAATGAAAGGAAAAAAACAATTTATCTTTGTCCGTTTATGCCGTGTGGTGCAAAAACAGCCGTATTTGCATGGTTTTCATATAAATTTTTCGGCGGAAGCGCACTTATAGCAGTTTCGCTTTATTTTTTAGGAATTATTACGGCAGCCATTGTCGGGCTTATATTATCCGACAAACAAAGCCGTTCTGCGTTTATTCTTGAAATGCCGCCTTTGAGAATGCCTTCATTTCAAGCGATTTTTAACGTTGTAACAGAAAAAACCAAAGATTTTTTAGTAAAATCGGGTACGGTTATACTTTCAGTTTCGGTTATTTTTTGGTTTTTGTATAGTTTTGGCCCAAACGGTTACGTGGTGAATACCGAGGACAGTTTTTTGTTTTATATAGGTAATGTTATCAAGTATTTATTTTATCCATTAGGTATTACGGATTGGAAATGTTCAATTGCGCTTGTCTCGGGAATCTTTGCAAAAGAAGCGGTTATTGAAACGGCTGAACTACTAAACATTGACTTTTTATTTACACTTAAAACAGGTTGGCGTATTTATGCATTTTTAAGTTTTATTCTTTTGTCGCCACCTTGTAGCGCAGCGTTAGTCAGCGCAAAAAAAGAACTTAATTCAAGAAAAAGTTTTCTTTTTATGTTGACTGTCGAAACGGTAACGGCTTACGTGATTTCATCCGTTTTTAATATTTTCGGAAGTTTATTTTATTATAATAAGTTGATTTTTTATTTTTTATTATTTATAATAATTTTAATAGTTTTTTTTGTTTATATATATATTAAAAACAACTTTAAACGAAAAAGAGTTAACGATGAAAGAAACGAAATCGATTTACGATTACATGAAAAAAGCGGACTTTGTGGAAGAGGATGCGTATATTCCGGAAGAAATTGCGGAAAGTTCA
>JAXFZW010000093.1:0-24242 GCA_034184645.1 Clostridia bacterium
GGCGTGCGACACTCAAAGAGTTCCTCAACACGCGGCAAACCTTGGGTAATATCCTCGGAGGACGCGACACCACCGCTGTGGAAGGTACGCATCGTAAGCTGAGTACCCGGTTCACCGATGGACTGTGCGGCAATAATACCGACTGCTTCACCGATTTGAACGGGATTGTTGTTACTCATGTTTTTACCGTAACACTTCGCGCAAACGCCAGTCTTTGACTTACAGGTAAATACCGATCTGATTTCCACTTCTTCGATGCCGGCTTTAACGATTTCGTCAGCCATATCTTCGGTAATCATTTCGTTGGCTTTTACCATAACTTCGCCGGTCGTCGGATTTACAACGTCTTTTACGACGAATCTGCCTGCGATACGGTCGCGGAGATTTTCGATAATTTCGCCCTTGCTTCCCTTGATTGCGGAAACTTTAATACCCTTAACCTGTTCGCCGATTTCAGCAAAACAGTCGTCTTCTTTGATAATGACTTCCTGCGATACGTCGACAAGCCTACGGGTAAGATAACCGGAGTCAGCCGTTTTAAGTGCGGTATCCGCAAGACCTTTACGTCCGCCGTGCGAAGATATGAAGTATTCGAGAACCGAAAGTCCTTCACGGAAGCACGACTTCACGGGAATTTCGATTGTTTTACCGTTCGGGTCTGTCATAAGACCACGCATACCGGCAAGCTGTTTGATTTGGTCGATAGAACCACGCGCACCTGAGTTCGCCATCATAAGGATGGGGTTGAACTCGTCGAGCGTTTCTTTTAACTTATCCGAAACGTCGTCGGTAGCCTTTTTCCAAATTGAAACAACCTTTTTGTATCTTTCGTCGTCGGTTATGAAACCTTTCTTATACAGTCCTTCGACTTTAAGAACCTGTTCTTCCGCCGCTTTAAGAATAACGGGTTTATCTTTGGGCATATGCATGTCGAATACGCTGGTGGTAATTGCACCGATTGTCGAATACTTGTAGCCGAGTTCCTTGATTTTGTCAAGGACGTCCGCGGCACAACTTGCACCGTGACGCTTAAAGCACGCACCTACTATCTTCTGCAAATCCTTTTTGCCGATAAGTTTATCTATTTCGTATTTTAAGTAATCTTCCTTACTTTCCCTTGCGGTAAAGCCGAGATCTTGCGGGATGGCTTCGTTGAATATAATTTTACCGACAGAAGTTTTCACCTTACCGGTAATCGTTTCTTCGCCTACTTTAACGCTGCGGCGAACGATAATTTCATCCTGCAACTTGATTTTACCCGTTTGGTAAGCCATAACGGCTTCGTCGGGCGACTGATAAGCAACGGTGTATTCGGGAACGCCGTAAAGTTTTCCGTTTTCGTCTTCCCTATCCTTTTCGTTGTACTTTTTGCCGATATGTTTTCTGATAAGGGTCAAATAATATGAACCCATAACCATATCCTGTGTAGGACTCATAACCGGCTTACCGTCGGAAAGTTTAAGAATATTGTTCGACGCAAGCATTAAAAACCTTGCTTCAGCCTGCGCTTCGACCGAAAGCGGAACGTGAACTGCCATTTGGTCGCCGTCGAAGTCGGCGTTGAACGCACCGCAGACGAGCGGGTGAAGTTTAATTGCCCTACCTTCGATAAGTACGGGCTCAAACGCCTGAATCGAAAGTCTGTGAAGCGTAGGAGCACGGTTTAATAAAACGGGGTGATCTTTGATAACGTCTTCCAAAACGTCCCAAACTACCGTTTTAGCACGCTCTACCGTACGCTTTGCGTTTTTGATGTTGTGACAAATGTTGTTTTCCACAAGTTTTTTCATTACGAACGGCTTAAACAGTTCGATAGCCATTTCCTTGGGAAGACCGCATTGATAAAGTTTAAGTTCAGGTCCTACGACGATAACCGAACGGCCGGAATAGTCGACACGTTTACCTAAAAGGTTTTGACGGAAACGACCTTGTTTTCCGCGGAGCATTCCCGAAAGAGATTTAAGTTCACGGTTGCCTGCGCCGCTTATCGCCTTGCCGCGCCTACCGTTATCGATAAGGGCGTCAACTGCTTCTTGAAGCATACGCTTTTCGTTTCTTATCATGATTTCGGGTGCGCCGAGTTCCATGATTTTTTTCAAACGGTTATTTCTCATAATAACTCGTCTGTAAAGATCGTTTAAGTCGGAAACGGCGAATCTGCCGCCGTCGAGTTGTACCATCGGACGAAGTTCGGGCGGAATAACGGGAAGAACGTCCAAAATCATCCATTCGGGACGAGTGCCGCTCTTTCTGAACGCTTCGATTATTTCAACACGCTTAACTTCGCGAAGTTTCTTTTGTACAGAACCTTCTTCGATAATCTTTTTGGACTTTGCGCTTTCGGCGTCAAGGTCGATAGCCATAAGAAGTTCTTTTATGGCTTCCGCACCCATACCCGTTTTAAACGAGCCGATGCCGTATTGCGTTTCCATATCCATTTTTTCACGATCGCTGATAACCTGCTTATATTCAAGCGGAGTCGTACCGGGATCTAAAACTACGTGATTTACAAAGTAAAGTACCTGTTCAAGGGCTTTGGGACTCATGTCAAGCATAAGACCTATTCTCGAAGGAACGCCTTTGAAGTACCAAATGTGCGATACGGGAGCGGCGAGTTCGATATGACCCATCCTGTCCCTTCTTACTTTACTTTTAGTAACTTCTACGCCGCACTTGTCGCAGATAACGCCTTTGTAGCGGATACGCTTATACTTTCCGCAATGGCACTCCCAGTCCTTAGTCGGTCCGAAAATCCTTTCGCAGAAAAGACCGCCCATTTCGGGTTTTTGAGTTCTGTAATTGATGGTTTCGGGCTTTGTAACTTCGCCGTGAGACCATTCTCTTATTTTTTCGGGAGACGCAACCCCGATTTTGATAGAATTGAAGTTGTTAAGTTCAAACATTATATACTACCTCCTTTCTATTCCTTATCGTCGTCAAAGTCGTCGTCGAATTCGAAGCCTGCGTCCGGAATAGTAGTGTCTATTTCGTCGTCTTCGTCGTCGATCAAGTCTTTGGAGTTGAACTCGAATTCGTCTATATCGGCGGTTTCGGTATCTTCAAAGAGTGCTTCTTTGGCTTCTTCGTGTTCGTCGATATTGATTTCTTCAACGTTGTCTTTCTCTCTCGGAGTGTAGTTGTCTTCGTAATCGCTTTCAATGAGATCCTTAATAGCGAATTCTTCGTTATTTTCGGTAAGAACCTTCATATCGAGTGCAAGCGATTGCAATTCCTTTAAGAGAACTTTGAACGCTTCGGGAATACCGGGTTCGCTTATGTTAGTGCCTTTAACTATGCTTTCGTAAGTCTTAACACGTCCTACGACGTCGTCCGACTTAACGGTAAGTATTTCCTGTAAGATATGAGCCGCGCCGTACGCTTCGAGCGCCCAGATTTCCATTTCACCGAAACGCTGTCCGCCGAACTGAGCTTTACCGCCCAAAGGCTGTTGCGTGACAAGGCTGTACGGACCGGTTGAACGTGCATGGATCTTATCGTCAACTAAGTGGATAAGTTTGATCATGTACATCTGACCGACGGTGACTCTGTTTTCAAAAGGTTCACCCGTTCTGCCGTCGTAAAGTTGAATTTTACCGTCAACTTCGCCGTCGGGGTTTACTATATTGTTTTCTTTAAGAAGCGCTTTAATATCGCTTTCGGTTGCGCCGTCGAATACAGGCGTTGCAATCTTCCAGCCGAGTTGTTTACAAACAAGCCCCAAGTGTACTTCGAGAACCTGTCCGATGTTCATACGTGAAGGAACGCCGAGCGGGTTAAGTACGATTTGAAGGGGTGTTCCGTCAGCCATAAACGGCATATCGCTTTCGGGAAGAATTCTCGAAACGACACCCTTATTACCGTGACGACCGGCCATCTTATCGCCGATGGATATTTTACGTTTTTGCGCTATATATACTCTGACGAGTTTGTTTACGCCGGGGGCAAGTTCCTTGTCGTTAGCCCTTGTAAATACTTTAACGTCAACGACTATACCGCCTTCACCGTGAGGAACTTTAAGCGAAGTATCCCTGACTTCCCTTGCCTTGTCTCCGAAGATTGCGCGTAAAAGTCTTTCTTCGGGGGTAAGTTCGGTTTCGCCTTTCGGGGTAACCTTACCGACGAGAATATCGCCGCTGTTGACTTCCGCACCGATACGGACGATACCGTCTTCGTCAAGGTCTTTAAGTGCGTCGTCGCCGAGGTTAGGAATATCTCTCGTAATTTCTTCTTCGCCGAGTCTCGTATCCCTTGCTTCGATTTCGTGTTCTTCAATATGAATAGTAGTGAACACGTCTTCGCGGACGAGTTTTTCGGAAAGAAGAATAGCGTCTTCGTAGTTGTAACCTTCCCAGCTCATAAAGCCTACGAGAATGTTACGGCCGAGTGAAAGTTCGCCGTTTTTCGTCGAAGGACCGTCGGCAATCGTCTGTCCCTTTTCGATCCTTTCGCCTTTGTCGACGATAGGTCTTTGGTTGATACACGTGCCTTGGTTACTACGTTCGAATTTCTTTAATCTGTATTCTTTTTCTTCGCCGTTATCCTGCGAAACGACTATCTTGTCGCTTGCAACGCTTTTTACGACGCCCGACTCTACTGCGTTCACCATAACGCCCGAGTCGTAAGCGATGCGCCTTTCGATACCCGTCGCTACGATAGCGTTTTCGGGGCAAAGAAGCGGAACTGCCTGACGTTGCATGTTCGAGCCCATGAGCGCACGGTTCGTATCGTCGTTTTCAAGGAAGGGGATAAGCGCGGTAGCAACCGAAATAAGTTGCTTAGGCGAAACATCCATGTAGTCGATTTTTTCTTTGACTTCTTCGGTAATATCTTCCCTGCGGCGGCACGATACACGGTCTTTAACAAAATATTTGTTGTCAACGAGCGGTTCGTTTGCTTGCGCTACGGTGTAGTTATCTTCTTCGTCGGCGGTAAGGTAATCAACGTGTTCGGTCACGATGGTTTCGATTTTACCTTCGGCGTTCATAACGTGATCAACCTTTCTGTAAGGCGATTCGATAAATCCGAATTCGTTTACCTGTGCGTAAGATGCAAGCGAAGAAATAAGACCGATGTTCTGTCCTTCAGGAGTTTCTATCGGGCAAAGCCTGCCGTAGTGCGAGTGGTGAACGTCACGGACTTCAAACGTCGCCCTGTCGCGGTTAAGACCGCCGGGTCCTAGCGCAGAAAGTTTACGTTTATGCGTGAGTTCCGCAATCGGGTTGGTTTGATCCATAAATTGAGAAAGTTGCGAAGAACCGAAGAATTCCTTAATAGCGGAACTTACCGGACGAACGTTGATAAGGCTTTGAGCCGTTACGCCGCCTTTGGGGTCCTGCGTCGCCATTCTTTCCTTAATTACCCTTTCAAGACGGGCAATACCGATACGGAATTGATTTTGTAAAAGTTCGCCTACCGAACGAACACGACGGTTGCCCAAGTGGTCGATATTGTCAACGTGTCCGATACCGTAGTTAAGATCAAGGTTTACCGATACGGTCGCAACTACGTCGTCAACCGTAATGTGTTTGTGATTGAGTTTGTCGAGAAGCGGACGCAATTCCTTTTTGATTTCAAAAGGCACTTCTTCCGAAACACCGCTTTCGATAAGTTCGTTATATCTGCGGCATGCAACTACGAACTTTCTTCTCGTTTCCTTGTTCTTTTCGTCGTGTTTTTTATTTTCCAACTTGTCGTCATCACCCGTCGATTTTTCTTCAAGATAGAAAAGACGGTTGATTTCGTTTTTAAGTATTTCGGCTGTTTCTTCGTCGCCCTTTTCCTTCGCCATAGCCGCAACTTCCGCTTGGAATTTAAGGGTGGGATAATAAACGTAATCCAAAAGCCCGAAGATTTTGGGGTTGACTCCCGTCAAAACCTGATAGGAAACCACGTTATTGCCGATAATTTTATGTTTTTCACCGTTTACGTCGGCGTAGAAAACGTTGATGCCGGCGTTTTGAATATTTTCAGCGGTGATTCTGTCGATTACCTGACCTTTGGTCGCCAAAACTTCACCGTCTTCGCTTATTACGTCTTCAAAAGCGGTAAGACCTACGATACGTACGCCAAGCCTTAAAGTTTTGTTGAATTTATATCTGCCAACCTTTGCAAGGTCGTACCTTCTCGGATCGAAGAAGGTGTTGTTGAGATGCTGCTTAACCGCTTCATCGGTGGGGATTTCGCCCGGACGAAGACGTCTGTATAATTCGATTAAACCATCCGCTTCGGTTTTGCTGGTATCCTTGTCCGCGGTAGCGGCAATCATTTTGTCGCCGCCATAAAGTTCATTTAAAACTTCGTCCGTACCAAAGCCGAGCGCCCTTAAAAGAACGGTAGCGGTGAGTTTTCTCGTTCTGTCAACGTGTACCCAAAGTATGCCCTGCGAATCCTGTTCGAATTCAAGCCAAGCACCTCTTGAAGGAATAACGGTAGTATCGAAAATTTTACTTCCCGACTTATCTACTTCGGATCCGTTATAAACACCGGGCGACCTTACGAGTTGCGAAACGACAACCCTTTCGGCACCGTTAATGATAAACGAACCGTTGTCGGTCATGAGCGGAAGTTCGCCCATGAATACTTCCTGATCGACGACTTCGCCGAGTTCCTTGTTGAAAAGCCTTACCGCAACTTTAAGCGGAAGGGCGAAGGTAGCATCCCTATCCCTGCATTCTTTTTCGTCGTACTTGGGTTTACCGTCAAGACTGTGACCGACGAAAGAGAGTTCAAAGTGGTCGGAATAGTCGGTTATCGGAGAAAAATCTTCCAATACTTCCGCAATGCCTTCCTTGATAAACGCATCGTAAGAGTCCTTTTGAATTTTGACAAGATAAGGAAGTTCAATCGCTTCTTTGATTTTAGAGAAGGTTTTTCTCTTAATCTTGCCGCACTCGATTTCGGGTAGATTACGTGACATCAAAACACACTCCTTAAAAATTTTTGACTTTAATGCAAAAAGAAAAATTTTTTACAAAATTTACGTCTTTTCGCAAGAAACGCGATTTTCTCGCTTAAATTCTATCGATTTTTGACGTCAGAAACGCTCGAAAGTTGGCGTTTTTTTATCAAAAAGCGATAAAATGCGATAATAATCTACTATAACACTATTCTACAAATATAAAACGATTGTAAAGTTTTGTCAAGCGTTTTTTAATATTTTTCAAAATTTATTTATTTTTGGTAAAATGTGTGGTTTTTAATCAAAAATATGGTACAATTAAAGGCGATTATGAGAATTGATAAGTTTCTTAAAGTTTCGAGAATATTGAAAAGACGTTCTGTTGCGGCTGACGCCGCCGACGGCGGAAAAGTTAAAGTGAACGGCAAAACCGTGAAACCTTCGTATCAGGTAAAAATCGGCGACGTAATCGAACTCGGCTTCAACACGGGTGCGGTAAGTTTTAAAGTGCTTGCCATAAAAGAAACGGTAAGAAAGGAAGAAGCCGACACTCTTTACGAAGTTATAACGGAGAAATGATGAACACCCTTATTTTAACTTGTGCCGGCAAAGGTGAACGCGCCGGCTTTGACAAAAACAAACTTTTAGTCACAATCGACGGAAAAACCGTTTTGAAACGCACGCTTTCCGCTTTTACGAAAACCGGACTGATAAATCAATATATAATAACTGCGTCCGAAACCGATTTTGAATATATAAAATCTCTCGTACCGTTTGCAACCGTAGTTAAAGGCGGCATAACCAGAACGGAGTCGGTCAAAAACGCCCTTAAAGTCGCCGAAGGCGAAATAACGCTTATTCACGACGGAGCAAGACCGTTTGTATCCGAAAGAATAATTGAAGAAAGCATAGTGGCGGCAAAACAGCACGGCGGAGCGGTTGTATGCGTGCCTTCCCGAGATACGATTGCCGACGGAGAAACCGTTATATCGGAATATCTCGGCAAAAGCGGAAAAGTTATCGTCCAGACGCCGCAAACCTTTAAAACCGAACTAATAAAAAAGGCGTACTTACTTGCAGAAGATAAAACCTTTAACGACGACGGCGAAGTATTTAAAAAATTTATTGCGCCGCCCGTAATAGTAAAAGGCGAATACGACAATATCAAACTCACCTACCCCGAAGATTTTGAAAAATTAAAAACCTTTGGAGAATTTAAGGTAGGTACGGGATTCGACTGTCATAAGCTTGTCGAAGGAAGAAAACTGATTTTAGGCGGAATAGAAATTCCGCACGTTAAGGGACTTTTAGGTCACTCCGACGCCGACGTGCTGACGCATGCGATAATGGACGCAATGCTTTCCGCCCTATCGCTCCGCGATATAGGTTATCACTTCCCCGACACCGATCCTAAATACAAAAACGCAAACAGCATGAAACTTCTTGACGAAGTTTTGAAAATGGTAAACGAACGCGGCTACTTGGTAAACAACGTTTCGGCGGTAATCATGGCAGAAAAACCGAAACTGCTTAATCACATACCCATTATAACGAAAAATCTTGCCGACGCCCTTTCGGTAAATAAGGACGCTATCGGAATCACCGCAACGACGCTTGAAGGCTTGGGCTTTGTCGGTCGTGAAGAAGGCATTTCGGTACACGCAAGCGTTTCACTTATTAAAAAATAAACCCTTAAATAACAAAAGAGCCGCTAAAATTAGCGGCTCTTTTGTTTTATATTTTAATAAACTTAATCGTCTATTTCTATTCTTTTGTTTTTGAAGTAAAACTCTTTGTCTTTTTCGCCTATTTCCCTTACCACCCTGCAAGGGTTGCCGTAAGCGACTACGTTTGCGGGAATATCTTTTGTGACCACGCTGCCCGCCCCGATAACCGTATTATCGCCTATGCTGACTCCCGGAAGAACTAACGTTCCCGCACCTATCCAACAGTTTTTACCTATATTCACAGGCTCGCCGTACTGATACCGCTTTTCACGAAGTTCGGGGTTAATGGGATGCCCCGCCGTGCAAAGGGTGACGTTTGGACCGATAAGCGTATTGTCGCCCACCGTGATAAAAGTATCGTCAACGCAAGTTAAATGAAAGTTTGCGTAAACCTTTTTACCGAAACGGCAATGTTTTCCACCCCAGTTGGCGTAAAAGGGCGGCTCAATATAAACCCCCTCGCCTACTTCATCAAACATTTCTTTTAAAAGACTTGTCCGCCTTTCCCCCCTCGTCGGGATTTGTCGCATTGTACTCGTAAAGTTTTTTAAGAGCCTTTGCCTGCTCTTTCATAAAATTTTCGTCGTCGCAAATATAAAGTTTGCCGCCGTGCAGTTTTTCGTACAATTCTTTGTCCATTTAATTTGCCCTGATATGCTTAAAGCCGCTTTAATTCAAGCGGCTTTGCATTAAAATAAATTCAAATTAGTCTTTCTTTTCTTTCGCCGAAGTATCAACGACCATTTTGCCGTCGTAGTAACCACACTTGGGGCAAACCTTGTGGGCAGCCTTAAGTTCGTGGCATTGGGGGCATTCTACAAGGTTCGGAGCGGTGAGCTTGGAGTTGCTCGAAAACCTTGAATTGGTCTTCATCTTGGACTTTTTGCTTTTCTGTACAGCCATTTTTCTACCTTCCTTATTTACATTGACAGTCGCCGTCGTTTAAGTTTTTACCACACGTGGGGCATAAACCTTTGCAATTTTCATCACACAAAAAACTGACGGGAATGGTCGTTAAAATTTTGTCGTCCACCATTTGGGACAAATCTACCGTGTCGTTTACCATCGGGTAAGATTCTTCGTCGTTTTTATCCACTTCCTCACGGATAGTTTCGATAAAAGTCTTTTCTGTCGGGCTTAAACATCTCGTGCAGCAACCTTTCACGGTGAAAGTAATTTCGCACTCTATATATACCGAGTGATTACCGGTAATCGTCGCCGTTCCGCTGACCTTGACGGGCAAAACAAGTTCGCCGTCGGGGATGTCAGGTTTAACGGGGGAATCGTACTCGTAGAAAAAACTTTCTTCTTCCCTGCCGCTGCGGACAATTTTCCTTAAATCGATAATCATACGCCCATTTACCCGAAAATGCTTAACAAGTATAAACTATTTGTTTTTACTTGTCAACTTTTTTTAATATTTATTTTTTATACTGCTTTATAAAGCGAGTTCTTTGGTTTCCCTTGCGATAGAAAGTTCTTCGTTGGTAGGAAGAACGATTATTTTAACCTTTGAACTTTCTTTATTTAAGTATCCTATACCCGAGCCGTAAGCGACGTTCTTTTCGTCGTCGAATTCAGCACCGCAGTATTCCATACCTTCCATTACGAGACGGCGTACAAGCGAAGAGTGTTCACCTATACCGCCGGTGAATACGATAGCGTCGACACCGCCTAAAACCGCGATATAACTGCCGACGTACTTTTTAACTCTGTAAGCGACCATTTCGATAGCGAGTTTTGCCCTTTCGTCGCCGGCTTTTGCCGCTTCGGTAAGGTCACGCATATCCGAAGATTTGCCCGAAATGCCGAGCATACCGCATTTTTTGTTTAAGTAATTTACGACTTCTTCGGGTTTGAGACCGACTTTTACGCGGAGATAATCAACCGCCGCCGGATCGATGTCGCCCGAACGCGTACCCATAACCAAACCTTCAAGCGGGGTAAAGCCCATTGAAGTGTCCTGACATTTGCCGTCCTTTACCGCTGAAATCGACGAGCCGTTTCCAAGGTGGCAGATAACCATTTTTGCGTTTTTATTTCCTAAAAGTTTACCCGTTTCTTCGGAAACGAACTTGTGCGAAGTTCCGTGGAAGCCGTACTTTCTTATTTTGTACTGTTCGTAAACTTCGTAAGGAATACCGTACATATACGCTTTTGCGGGCATGGTCGAGTGGAAAGTCGTATCGAAAACCGCAACCATGGGAACGCCTTTCATAACTTCCCTGCAACTTTTAATGCAAGCGATATTGCCGGGCATATGAAGCGGACCTAATTCCGCATTCTTTTCGCAAATTTTTATTACTTCGTCGTCGATAACTACGCTGTGTTTAAAATCTTCGCCCGAGTGAAGAACCCTGTGTCCAACAGCCGAAATTTCCGAAACGTTTTTAAGCGCGCCCTTTTCGGGGTCGAGCATCGCTTTAAGTACGAGTTCCATCGCTTCCTTATGAGTGGGCATATCCTGTTTAATAACGATTTCCCTGCCGTCGAAAGTTTTTTGCGAAAGTTGACTGCCTGCAAAGGTTATTCTTTCGCAAAGTCCTTTTAATACGACGCTTTCGTCTTCCATGTTGATGAGTTGGTATTTAAGCGAAGAACTTCCCGCATTGATAACTAAAATTTTCATTTATCTTTTCCCCCTTACTTTGCCTGCAAAGCGGTGATTGCGATTACCGCCCTGATGTCTTCCGCAACGCAACCGCGCGAAAGGTCGTTGATAGGTTTAGCAAAGCCCTGACAAATAGGACCGAGTGCCATATAGCCGCCGAAACGCTGTGCGATTTTATATCCGATGTTGCCTGCGTTGATGTTGGGGAAAATAAATACGTTCGCTTTTCCCGCAACGGGTGAATCGGGGGCTTTGATTTTAGCGACTTCCTGTGCGACAGCAGCGTCAAACTGGAATTCGCCGTCAAGTTTAAGGTCGGGTGCAGCCGCTTTTGCAATAGCGGTCGCTTCCTGCATTTTGGGGACAGACTTAAAGTATTTGTCGTCGTTTCCCGATCCTTTCGTCGAGAAAGAAAGCATTGCGACGCGCGGTTCGATTCCGGCAATCGCTTTTGCTGTTTCCGCTGTGGAAATAGCAATATCCGCAATTTGCTGTGCGTCAGGTTCTATGTTAATTGCGCAGTCCGCAAATACGGCAACGCCGTCGGGGTTATATGCGCAACCGCTTTCGGGCGCAACCATTATAAAGCAACTTGAAACCGTATTGATTCCGGGCGCGGTTTTGATTACCTGAAGTCCCGGACGAAGAGTGTTTGCCGTGGAGTGGCAAGCGCCGGAAACAAGTCCGTCGGCGTCGCCCGCTTTAAGCATAAGCGCACCGTACATAGTGTAATCTTTAAGAATAGAGGCTTTTGCCGCCGCAACGTCGGCATATTCGGGAGCGCCCGTCTTTTTGTTGATTTTACCTTCCCTTGCCTTGAAAAGCATTTCGGCATACTTTTCGTTGTTTACGTCTGTTACCGGATCAACGATTAAAACGTCCTTTAAATCAACGTCGGGATTTGCCGATTTGATGCTTTCGGGATTGCCGAGAAGAATAACCTTTGCAATTTTTTCAGCCGCTGCGTTTGCTGCCGCAACTACGACCCTTGAATCTTCACCTTCGGGAAGAACTACCGTTTTACCTGCTTTTTTCGCCTTTTCGACGATAAGGTCCAATAAATTTGCCATAAATTGTGCGCTCCTTTTCCTTTATTTACATTAAAATTTAACAAAAACTTTCGCAAGCGGCGCAAAATGTTGTATAATATATACGCTACTTACCGTTTTATTTTACAACATTTAATCGGAAAAGTAAATTGTTAAAGAAGGGTTTTTGATTTTTTATGAAAATTTGCGCCATTATCGCCGAATATAACCCCTTTCATTTGGGACATTTAAAGCATATAGAATACGTCAAAAACGAACTTAAAGCGGAAAAAATAATCGTCGTTATGAGCGGCGATTTTACCCAGCGCGGCGAAATTGCGGTAATGGATAAATTTACACGTGCAAAGCACGCCGTCAGTGCGGGTGCGGATGCGGTAATAGAACTTCCTACCGTGTTTGCCACCGCAAATGCGGAATACTTTGCTAAAGGGGCAATAAATCTTATAGCGGGGCTTGGGGCGGATGCAATTTGTTTCGGCGTTGAAAGCGGCGAAACAAAAGACTACGTTGACCTTGCCACCGCCTTAAATTCCGAAAGTAAGGAATTCAAAAAGGCTTTAAAGGAAGAACTTGCCTCGGGCGTGTCGCTTGCAAAAGCGAAGTTTGAGGCGCTTAAAAAAACAGGGACGGAATTTGACGAAAAACTTATTTCTTCCCCAAACAACGTGCTTGGGATTGAATACGTAAAAGCGATTTTAAAAAGCGGTAAAAACATTGAAATTTATCCGATGATGCGTGGGGGCGACCACAACGACAAAACGCTTAAAAAAGGAATAACCAGCGCAACGAGTATAAGAGAACAAATTAAAACGGGAATATTCAAAAAACTTAAAAAGTGCATGCCGACGTTTTCGTTTGCCGACGTAAAAACTTACCCCACCGCATTTGACAAACTTTGTCTTGCGGAAGTGCTTATCGCAAGTGCGGACGATTTAGGTAAAATCTGCGACTGCACCGAAGGGCTTAACAATCGCATAAAAGCGCTATCTAACGAAAACCGCACAATCGACGAACTCGTTGAAAGGGTATCGACCAAACGCTACACCATGGCGAGAATAAGAAGAATACTTACCGCAAACGTGCTTAAAATCGATAAAGACTTTTTAGACGAGTGTGCAAACGCAAAACTTTACGCAAAAGTGCTTGCAGTTAAAGATAGCGGTAAAGACGTGCTTAACATTTTATCGGAAAACTCCGAAATCCCTTTGATAACAAGAAAAAGCGATTTAAATAAACTGAATAAACTTGCGGAAAAATGTTATGAAAAGGACGTCCTTGCAAATTCGATTTATAACCTTGTTTCGGACAGAAAGGACAACGAAAATTTAACCTTATTCGTCTGATAAAATTTTTGCAAAAGAAAAAGGCGCGGGAGATCGCGCCTTTTAATTTTATTCGTTTTATTTCCACTCCGCGACTTCGCCGTTTACGTAGTGCCGGCAGTTCCCTTCTTCCGAGTTCAATTCGTAAGACAGTTCTTGTATCTCCGCCTTTTCGGGTTCTTCTTTTCCGTCGCTTCCGCATGCAACAAGCCCGAATACGGACACCGCAAGCGTAAGTATAAGCGTTAAAAACAAAAGAAGTCTGTTTTTCGCTTTTTCCTTAAAGCTTTTTATTTTTTACTCGTCGTCCTTATGCCTTCTTTACCGTAGTAATCGACGATTATCGTCCCCGGTCCGCACGACGTTCCCATACCTTGTTCGATATACCCGAACTCAAACTCAAACGTGTTTTCGGGGAATTTGCTTTTTATCATTTCCGCCAAAGTTTCGGCGTCCGCAAGGCAGTCGCCGTGAGCGATGCAAATTTTGTTAAGCACTTCGGGCTGAGCGTATTTTGCGACGTGTTCGGCGCATTTTTCCAAGGAGTTCTTTCTGCCCTTTACCTTTTCAATCGCAACGTTGTTGCCGAGTTCATCCGCAACAATTACGGGTTTTACACCCAAAATATTGCCGAAGAATGCTGCCGACGCGCTTATTCTTCCCGCATTTTTAAGATAGGTAAGTTTTTCAACCGTGCCAACTTCCGAAAAATGCGACTTGTTTTCTTCGATCCACGCGGCGACTTCGTCAACGCCTTTACCTTGCTCGCGGAGTTTTGCCGCTTCCACCACGACCATGCCGAGCGCAAAGCATGCGCTTAAACTATCGATCGTGATTATTTTTGCCCCTTCATATTTCCCCTTTAATGCGTCGCGCGCCTTCATGCTTTCCCTTACCGACGCCGAAAGTGCGCCCGTACACGAAACGGAAAGAACGTCCTTTCCGGCGTCAAGCGCTTGCTTAAATGCGGCTTCGTACTCGCTTTGATTTATTTGAGAAGATTTGATTTTTATTCCCGTTTTAACAAGTTCGTAAAATTCGTGCGGAGTGAACGGGGCAAAATCCCTTCTTGCGCTGTATTCTTTTCCGTCGATAAAAAAGTGCATCGGAATACAGTTGATTTTGTACTTTTCCATCGTTTCGGTACTTAAACAGCAAGTTGAATCGGTAAAAATTTCAAACTCTCTCATATTTATCTCCTTTATTTATTCTATGATAAGTATAAAGTCGTAAACTTCCTGTCCGCCGTCTATTTCATACATTTCTAAATCGGGGAAGTTTTGTTTTACCCCTTTTGAAAGTCTTGCCCTGTCTTCTGCGGTAGCACCGTTTCCGTAAACTGCGGTAACCAAAATTTTGTTTTCACCGTCGAGTTTTTTAATTAAGTCCAACGCCGCCGCCACTTTATCCTTATTGCATGTGAGCATCGTTTTGTCGGTAAGCCCTACGTACTCGCCTTTAACTATTTTTACACCGTTCATTTCGGCGTCACGCACGGCAACCGTTACCATACCCGTGCAAACGTCCTGTGCGTCGCTTTCCATACGCTTTGCTATTTCTTCCGCATCGCCGCTGTAATCGAGCATTGAAAGTGCGGAATACGCCTGACCGATATTCCTTGTCGGAACGACGTAAACTTTACTGTCCTTGTAAATATCCGCCGCAGACTGCGCCGCCATAAATATATTCGAATTGTTTGGAAGGACGAAAATTACGTCGGCATTGATTTCGTCAAACGCCGAAAGGAAGTCGTTAACGGACGGATTTTTGGTTTGACCGCCGTCGATAACGGCGTCCGCACCGAGTTCTTTCATTACGTCTTTAAGCCCGTCACCCGACGCAACCGTACAAAGTCCGTATTGCTTTCTCGCCTTCTTTACCTTAAACTCTTCCGCAAAACTCGTCTCTTTTTCTTCGTCCGAAAGTTCGTTGTGTTGAAGAGTCATGTTTTCGATTTTAACCGTCAAAAACTCACCGAACTTCTGACAAAATTCAAGCGGTTTATACGGCGTCAAAGTATGTACGTGAACCTTTACTATCGTACCCGTCTTAAAGGCCACGATTGAGTCGCCTATCGTTTCGAGATACTTGATAATTTCATTTACGTCAAAATTATCGGTATCGACTTTTGACTTTTGAAGTCTCAATAAAAACTCCGTGCAGTAGCCAAACTTCATAACGTCGTTTTCGGTAAACTTGTCGAGATCGACTTCCTTAGTTGAAGTCGCCGCAACTTCGGAGTATTCAACGTCGCCGTTCCCCGTAAGAGCATCTTTTATGCCTTCCGCCATGCAAAGAAGTCCCGCCCCGCCGCTATCGACGACGCCCGCTTCTTTTAAAACGTAAAGAAGTTCCGGCGTCCTTTTGAGTGATTCTTTCATTTCGGAAACGTAGCCGTTTGCAAAACTTAAAAGATCGGTATCGCCGTTTACCGCCTTTGCGGATTTTTCAACCGCTTCCCTTGCGACGGTCAGCATAGTGCCTTCAACGGGCTTTACTACTGCGGAATAACCTTTTTGAACGCCCGATTCAAGCGCACTTATAATTTGGCTTACGTCAGCCGTGTCAAGTCCTTCAAGCCCTAACGACAACCCGTAAAAGAATTGCGAAAATATAACCCCCGAATTCCCCCTTGCATGAAGGAGCATTTCGGAAGATAATGCTTTTGCTTTTTTGCCGACCGAATTATCTTCGACGCGACGCATTGCGGCGATACCGCCGCTTATTGTGCTGAGCATATTGTCCCCCGTATCCCCGTCGGGAATCGGGAAAACATTTAAGTCGTTTACAACGTCCACCTGACGTTTAAGCCTGTTGACGCCGCTTATAATCAAGTTTTCAAAAGTTGCGCCGTCTATTATTTTACAGTTTGTAAGTTCCATAAGTAAGTCCTAATCCTGTTTTATAGTTCCTTTATAAAACATCTTCTTTTTTTGTGGAGAACCCTGTCGAAACGCCTGAACTGATTCATACTGTGTGCGTTTTCTTCCAAAATAAGGTTGGTTTCCAAATGGTCGGGCTTTTCCCTTTCAATAAACTTCGCAAGCGCCGACATCATTATACTTGCAACGCCCTTCGATTCGTATTCGGGAAGCACGCCTATAAGCCCTAAATCGATAACTTCCGCATGACGTTTAAGTCTTAAAATTTTAAGTAAGAAAGGAAGCGTAAGTTTGCCCTTTGACTTGTTCGCCGCCTTTGCGATGGACGGGAACATAATGGCAAAGCCCACTACGTGTTTTTCTTCGTTTAAGATAAGACAAATATCTTTCGACCTGGCGAGAAGTTTAAAATTTGAAACCATCATATCCTTCATACCTTGGGTAAAAGGCACGGTACCGTAAATGTTCGTATAGGTTTTGTCTATAATTTCAAAAAACTCGTCAACGTAGTTTTTCAAGAACCATTTTATCGACTTTGGCTGAGTGTAAGTCAAACCATACTTTTCAAGCATTTTATTGCTTATGCGTTCGACTTTTCCCATATCTTCGGTGGGGCGGTAAATTTTATGTTCCCACCAATCTACTTCCTTAGTAAAACCGTAATTTTCGACGAGTTTTTGATAGTATTCATAATTATACTGTTCTTCGTAAGTGGAAAGTTGATCGAAACCTTCGATAAGCATACCTTCACGCTCTAAGTCGGAGTAGCCGAGCGGCCCTACGATTTCGGTCATACCCTTTTCCCTTGCCCATGCGGAAACCGTATCGAAAAGCGCGTTTGCGACTTCCTGATCGTCGATACTGTCGAAACGGGTAAAGCGTACTCGCTTTTGTCCCCACTTTTCGTTTGCGGCTTTTTGTATTATACCTGAAATTCTACCGGCGACGACGCCGTCCTTATATGCCAAATAAAAAACTACGTCGCAAGTCGAGTTGTAAACGTAGTCTGCCCTGAATATCTTTTTTTCGTCCATATCGAGAACGGGAACGTAATAAGGATTTCCCTTGTAAAGTCTTTTGGGAAAGTTCATAAATTCCTTTACGTCCTTTTTGGTAATAACCTGTTTTACTTCAATCATAACCTTTTCCTTTGCGCACTTTAATTTCGTGCTTTTAAATTTTACTACATTTTGCGACAAAATACAACACAAAAGAGCAAAAAAAAGAAACGGCCTTAAAAAGCCGTTTCTTTAATTCACTTTTAATAATAACTTTAAGGCTTAAACGTTGCCCTGTGCCTTCATACTTTCGGCAACTTTAAGGAAGCCTGCGATGTTAGCGCCTGCCATGTAGTTACCGGGCATGCCGTATTTTTTGGAAGCTTCGTCGCACGCTTTGAAGATGCTCTTCATAATTCCGTGCAACTTTTCGTCAACTTCTTCAAAAGACCATGAAAGCCTGATGGAGTTCTGACTCATTTCCAAGCCGCTGGTTGCTACGCCGCCTGCATTAGCAGCCTTTGCCGGTCCGTAGAGAAGTCCGTTTGCAAGATAGGTGTCGATTGCTTCGGGAGTTGAAGGCATGTTTGCGCCCTCGGATACGACCTTACAACCGTTTTTAACGAGAATTTTAGCAGATTCGCCGTCAATTTCGTTCTGCGTTGCGCAGGGAAGAGCGATGTCGCAGGGAATAGTCCAAATTCCTTTGCAACCTTCGTGATATTCGGCGTTCTTTCTGTAATTTAAGTAGTCTTTAATTCTGCCACGTTTTACTTCCTTGATTTCCTTAACGGCGTCAAGGTCAACTCCGTCTTTATCGTAAATATAGCCGTTGCTGTCGCTCATTGCAACTACTTTAGCGCCGTATTCTTTTGCCTTTTGGCAAGCGTAAATTGCAACGTTTCCCGAACCCGAAATAAGAACGGTTTTGCCTTCAAATGAAGTTCCGTTTGCTTTAAGCATTTCGTTCGTGAAGTAGCAAAGACCGAAACCGGTCGCTTCGGTTCTCGCTAGGCTTCCGCCGTAAGGAATACCTTTGCCGGTCAAAACGCCTACCCATTCGTTTCTTATTCTCTTATACTGTCCAAACATATAGCCGATTTCCCTTGCGCCCGTACCGATGTCGCCTGCGGGAACGTCGCAATCCGCACCGATATATTTGCAAAGTTCGGTCATGAAGCTTTGGCAGAATCTCATAATTTCAGCGTCTGACTTGCCTTTGGGATCGAAGTCCGAGCCACCCTTTGCGCCGCCCATGGGAAGGGTTGTCAAACTATTTTTGAATATCTGTTCAAAACCGAGGAATTTAATAATGCCAAGGTTTACGGACGGGTGTAAACGAATGCCGCCCTTATAAGGTCCTATTGCCGAGTTGAATTGTACTCTGTAACCACGGTTAACCTGGACTTTACCGTTGTCGTCGGTCCACGGAACTCTGAACATAATCATTCTTTCGGGTTCGACGATTCTTTCCAAAACGCCTGCTTCAACGAGGTCGGGACGTTGTTCGA
Source organism: Clostridia bacterium (assembly GCA_034184645.1). Lineage (GTDB taxonomy): Bacteria > Bacillota > Clostridia > Christensenellales > Borkfalkiaceae > UBA1259. Next base: position 18,999 of record JAXFZW010000093.1, read on the forward strand.
TAACGGGTTCTAACGTCGAAAAGACTTCGGTTACCGCTTGAATAAATTCCGGTTCGTTGGGATTTCTCTTTTTTGTTCTTTCAAGTAAATCCGCAAGATATGCGTTTTTAATTGCCATTATTGTTTCCTCCTGTTTAATAATAAAATTTTCAAAAAAATTTTATCACAATTTTTTAAAAACCGTATAAAATTTTACACGGTTTTTTTAAATTTTTTTTAAAATATTTAATTTTTTTTGTTTTAATAGCAATTTAACGGTCTAAAAACACCGTTGAAGATCCAAAATTACGGCAAAAATCAAAATAAGGGCAAAACCAACCGCATGAATAATCGCCTCAACTTTGCGTTTAAGCGGCTTTCTTCTTACCCACTCTATCGCAGTAAACACCACTCGTGAGCCGTCGAGCGCAGGAATAGGCAAAAGATTAAACACCGCAAGGTTTACGCCTATAAACGAAGTTATGTGAAGAAGATACCTAAGCCCCCCGTTTCTAACGGCGTCGGCCGTGGCTGTTATAGTCGTGATAGTTCCGCCCATTGAAGAGATTCCTATCCTTCCCGTCAAAAGTTGTCCTAAAACTCCGAATATAGTTCCGGCGATTTTAAATGAATACTCAAAACCCCTTCCTACCGTCTCGAAAAACGAAAACCTTATGAGCGTTGAGTAAAGCCCGCTGTCCGTTATTTTACCCGATGAATCGGTTTCGTAATATATGCCTAAAACGTCGTATAAAACTTTTATGTCTTCGTAGTTTTTAAAATCGGCGTTACCGCGGAGAATTATTTGTTTTTCAATGCGTTCACCATTACGCCTTAACGAAAATTTAACTTTTTCCCCCTGCTTTTTGCCCGACAAGGCGTTCATAAGGTCGGTAGTCAAATAAATATTTTTACCGTTTGCGGAAATAATTACGTCCTTGCTTAGAAAAGAATACTCCGCACTGTAAGAAGGATTTTCCACTAAATTCACCGGACATAACGCCGTTTGCCCATACGCCGCAAAGTTCACCATAATTATTACAACCGCAAGGATATAATTCATAAGTGCGCCTGAAATCAAAACGATTATTCTTTGCCACGGCTTTTTGTTGTTGAAAGCGACAATACTATCGGAATCTTCGTCCTCCCCGACGAAGGCGCAATAACCCCCAAGCGGTAAAAGACGGACGGAAAACAATTCTCCGTCCTTCTTTTTCTTCTGAAATAATTTGGGTCCGAACCCTATTGAAAACTCGGTTATTCCAAAACCGAATATTTTGCCTGCGACGTAATGTCCGAACTCGTGAACGGTTATCATAACCAACAGCACGAGCACGGCAACGAGTATATAAAACGCATAACTCGCCACGTCCGCAAACGACGTAAGTAAAAGTGTCATTTACTCTCCGAATTTTTTATTTATATAATTCTCCCCGAAGGCGTTCGCTTTCGAGTAGCCTTCAAGATCGACTATGCTTTCATTTTTATACCCGTCAAGCGCACCTTTTAACCCTTCGTAAATGTCGGTATATTTTATTTTACCGTCTAAAAACAGTTTTACCGCCGCTTCGTTTGCTCCGTTTACGACGGCAGGGTATCCTCCGCCAGACATACCCGCTTTTACAACCAAATCAAGACAAGGAAAACGTTTGACGTCCGGTTTTTCAAAAGTAAGACTTTTAAGTTCGGCAAAATCAAGACTTTTTACTCTAGAATTAAGCCTTACCGTTTTATCGAGCGCAAGCTGAATCGGTATTTCCATAGACGGATAACTCATTTGCGCGATTACGGAAGAATCGTCCATCTCCACCATAGAGTGTATGATAGATTCTTTATGAATTATTACGTCTATCTTTGAAAAAGGCAGTCCGTAAAGGTGATGCGCTTCGATAACTTCAAAACCTTTGTTTACAAGCGTTGCGCAGTCAACGGTAATTTTTGCACCCATATTCCAGTTCGGATGTTTTAGTGCGTCCTTTGCGGTAGCGGTTTTCAGCATACTTTCGTTATAATCGCGGAACGCACCGCCCGAACACGTTAAAATAACCCTTTTGACCGGCTTATTGAAATCAAAGCCCATGGCTTGCCAAATTGCGGAATGTTCGCTGTCAATGGGATAAACGTTTACCCCCCTTTCGCGTGCGAGTTTCATAACGAGATCGCCGCCGACCACTAAACTTTCCTTATTTGCAAGCGCAATATCTTTACCCTTTTTTATTGCGTCAAGAACGGCGATTATACCCTTAAATCCGACGAGCGCAACCACGACGATGTCGGCACTTTCTACTATTGCGTCGATAAAAGCGTTTTCGCCGAAAAAGTATTCCGTTCCCTTTTGCCTTTCATCTACGGAAAGGGCGCAAGTTGCGACCAAAGGTTTAAACTCCTTTACCTGCTCGCAAAAAAGTGCGGTGTTGTTTCCCGCCGCAAGCGAAACTATTTTGAATTTGTCAAAGTGTCGGCGGACAACGTTTAAAGTTTGTCTGCCGATTGACCCCGTACTGCCGATAAGTGCAATTTTTTTCATACCGCTAAATAAATAAAAATGCAATAAGAATAAACGCCGAACAGAAAACCGTTCCGTCGATTCTGTCAAGCACGCCGCCGTGTCCGGGCATTATTTTGCCCATATCCTTAATGCCTACTTTGCGTTTTATTCCGCTTTCAAAAAGGTCGCCGACTTCGGTAAACACGCTGCCGATAAGTCCGACCAAAATAAAGTAAACCACAGCGGGAATTACCGTGCTGAACGCTTCCGCCTGTCCTTTAAATATAAAGTAAACGATAAGTCCGCCGAGCGCACCGCCGACGACTCCGCCTATCGCTCCCGCCCACGTCTTTTTGGGCGAAAGATTAGGACAAAGTTTTTTTGCGTTGCCTTTTCTTATTTTATTCCAAGTCATTCCCGTAAGGTAAGCCATAACATCGGAACAAGGCGAAATTACAAAAATAAGTATCAATGCAATGAGCGATTTGTCTCCGTAAAAGTCGTTGACAATTAGCATTGTCAAAAGCAAAAGCGCGGGATAAATTATCGAAAGCGTTGTCACCGCATATTTTTTTATTCCGCCTTTTACCGCCAAAGCATAAACCGCCGAAAACAACAAATACGCCGCGGTGAAACCTAATGCAAAAGCAAACCCGTAGCCGCTCAAAAAATATTCGGTAATGGTATATACGGGGACGAAAAGCGCGGCGAAAACAATCGCTAAATACAAACCGCCTTTAACCGAATAATCTTTAAGCGCCCTGCCCATTTCAAATGCGGACATTATCGCAAAAAACCAAATAAGTCCGTTAAAAAACAGCGGACTTATACTTCTTAAAAGAAAAAATCCGACCAAAATTATTACGTAAACCGCACCGGATAACGTTCTCGTCAGCATAATTTCTCCTTAAATACCACCGTAGCGGCGGTTTCTTTTGCCAAACTCTTCTATCGCCTTTTCCAACTCTTCTTCGTTAAAATCAGGCCACAGTACGTCGGTAAAGTAAAGTTCGGAATACGCCCCTTGATAGAGCATAAAATTTGAAAGTCTTAACTCGCCGCCCGTCCTTATTATAAGGTCGGGTTCGCCGTACGGCGCAGTGTAAAGTTTGCTTGAAATACTTTCAACGGTTATCGCTTCGCCCTTTTTTATAAGTTCGTTTGCGGCACGTACGATTTCCTGTCTTCCGCCGTAATTTATGGCAATGTTAAGCACGCGTTTTTCGTTTGCGGCGGATTTACTTACTGCGTTTTCAATAACTTCCTTTACGTCGTCCGCAAGAACGCTTGTATCCCCCATTACAACTAACTTTATGCCGTTTTTCATAATTTTACCCAGATAGACCGTGAAAAATCTTTTTAAAAGAGACATTAAAGTATCTACTTCTTCCTTAGGTCTTGCCCAGTTTTCGGAAGAAAAGGCGTAAAGCGACAACGTCTTTACGCCGATATTAAACGCATGGTTTGCGATACGTTCAACGTTCTTCGCGCCGAAACGGTGTCCATACGAGCGTTTTTTACCTAAGTTTTGCGCCCATCTTCCGTTTCCGTCCATTATTATTCCGACGTGCGAAGGTATGATTTTAGAATTTTCCATATTAAACGGACATTATATCCTTTTCTTTGTCCTGTGCGAGCTTGTCGATTTTGTTTACCGTTTCGGTAATGACCTTATAGATTTCCTTTTCGCAATTTGCGTGTTCGTCTTCGGAAAGTTCTTTATTGTTTTTCATCTTTTTGAGTTCGTCCATTGCGTCGCGACGGATATTCCTTGCGGCGATTTTTGCGTCCTCACCCATCTTTTTGACTTGCTTTGTTAGTTCAATTCGCCTTTCTTCGGTAAGCGCCGGGAAGGTAAGCCTTATTACCTTGCCGTCGTTCATGGGCGTTACGCCTAAGTTTTCGGCAAGAATTTGCTTCTCGATAACTTTAAGCATCGATTGATCCCACGGAGCGATAACAAGACATCTGCCTTCCTGAACGGAAATGTTGCCCGTTTGATTTATGGGTGTAGGAGTTCCATAGTAGTCAACCAAAACCTTGTCGAGTATGTGGGGGTTTGCCCTGCCCGCACGGAGCGTTAAATACTCACTGTTTAAAACGGAAACGGTTTTTTCGGTTCTTTCCATCGTTTCCATCATAATTTCGTCAAAACGTTCGTTTTCGATAGCCATAATTTTCTCCTTTACTGTTAAATAATAAGCGTTCCTATACGTTCGCCGGTGACCGCCCTGACGAGCGAATCTTTTTCAAATAAGCCGAATGCGAGAACGGGAATATTGTTTTCCCTGCAAATAGTTATTGCGGTGGTGTCCATTGCCTTTAAGCCGCGATCGATATATTCCTTATAGGAAACTTGTTCAAGTTTTTTAGCGTCGGGGTTAAGTTTGGGGTCGGAATCGTAAATGCCGTCGACGTTTTTGGCAAGCAAAAGAATTTCCGCGCCTATTTCCGCAGCCCTGAGCGACGCTGCCGTATCGGTTGTAAAATAGGGGTTTCCCGTTCCGCAAGCGAAAACGACTACCCTGCCTTTATTTAAGTGGCTCATCGCCTTCCTTAAAATGTAAGGTTCGGCAACACGGGTAATTGTGAGCGCTGTCTGTACCCTTGTGGGAATACCCTTTCTTTCAAGTGCGTCCTGAATAGCGATAGCGTTGATAACCGTAGCAAGCATACCCATGTGATCTGCCGCCGACCTATCCATTTCAACGCCCTGTCTTCCGCGCCAGAAGTTTCCGCCGCCGACGACTATTCCTATTTCAACGCCGAGTTTTTTA
>JAXFZW010000094.1:0-17103 GCA_034184645.1 Clostridia bacterium
AGGTATGACGCCGCAATATGCCCCCTTATGTGGCTTACGGGGACAAGCGGCTTACCCGTCGCAAACGCAAGTGCCTTAGCAAAAGAAACCCCGACTAAAAGCGCACCCAAAAGCCCTGCGCCTTCGGTGACCGCTATTGCGTCAACGTCGTTAAGCGTTAAACCTGCGTGCTTTAATGCGTTTGTCGTCGCTTGGGCTACCGCTTCCGTATGACTTCGTGACGCTATTTCGGGAACTACGCCGCCGAACTTTGCGTGCTCGGTTGCCGAACTTATTATTTCGTCGGCAATAATTTCCCTTCCGTTTTTAACGATAGCGACAGCCGTTTCGTCGCAGGAAGTTTCTATCCCCATTATTATGACGTCGCCGTCTTTTTTTATAGGAAAATTTTTTATCCTTTGACTGTATGAACTCATTTTTTACTGTGATTTTTTAAGATAATCGTTTATAAAGCCTTGTATATCGCCGTTCATTACGCCCTGAACGTCTGCGGTTTCGTAACCCGTTCTGTGGTCTTTAACGAGCGTATATGGGCAAAATACGTAAGAACGTATCTGACTGCCCCACTCTATCTTTTTGATTTCGCCTTTTATACTTTGGTCGCGCTCTAATCTTTCGGCTTCGCGCTTTTCCATAAGTTTACTTATAAGCATGCGCATAGCCATTTCCTTGTTCTGCGTTTGGCTGCGCTCGTTTTGGCACGACACGACTATCCCCGTGGGAAGGTGCGTTATTCTTATTGCCGAATCCGTTTTATTGATATGCTGTCCGCCTGCTCCGCTGCTCCTATAAGTGTCGATACGGATTTCGTCGGGTGCGACTTTTATTTCTTCGTCGTCAATAATTTCAGGCATAACTTCAAGCGAAGTGAAAGAAGTATGCCGCCTTTTATTTGCGTCAAACGGCGAAATTCTGACAAGCCTGTGGACGCCTTTTTCCGCTTTAAGGTAGCCGTAAGCGTTTTCGCCGTCCACCTTAAAAGAAACGCTTTTTATACCCGCTTCGTCGCCGTCAAGTCTATCGAGTTCGGTAAGCGTAAATCCGTTCTTTTCCGCATAGCAAATATACATACGGTAAAGCATTTCCGCCCAGTCGCACGCTTCCGTTCCGCCGGCGCCGGCGTGCAAGGTAAGTATTGCGTTAAGTGCGTCGTATTTTCCGCGAAGCAACGCTTCAAGACGCATTTGCTCGACAGCCTTTTCCGCACCCGAAAGTTCGGAATCGATTTCCGAAAACAGTTCTTCGTCGCCCGCTTCTTCGGCAAGGTCGATTATATCGGCGGTATCTTCAACCGTCTTTTTTGCCTTGTCAAACGCCGCAAGTTTACGCTCTATCGCGGCGATTTCCTTGGAAATTTGTTGAGCTTTATTTAAATCGGTGTAAATTTCCGGTTTTTCGGACAGTTCTGTTTTTTCTTTTAACTCTTCCCTTAACTTATCGACGTCAAAGAGAGTGTCCCGTCTCTTGTAAGATACCTTTTAATTCTTTTATTTTGAGTCTGTACTCTTCGGCTTTTAACATTTTCGATTTCCTTTATTTTTTAATAAACTACCGTAAGTTTTGTTGATAAATTCGATTAGCCTTTGTTTTTCGTCCATAAAATCGACTAAATACATAGGCTTTGCGCCCTCGTAAGGAATCGCCTTTTCTAAGCCGAAAGACGAATTGTCTTCCGTAATTTTAACAAGAAGTCTGTTGTCGTAAATTCCGCCGACAAGCACCCCGTTAAAATAAAGTAAATACTCGCCCATCATAGGTTTAAGGGCTATGTTTTCACCGTTTAACTTATCTAAAACGAATTCCTTATACTCTTTTGACGATGGCATAATTATTCTTTAATTTACCCCTTAAAATTAAGCGTTCTTGCCGCAACAATCTTTGTATTTTTTACCGCTTCCGCAGGGGCACGGATCGTTTCTGCCGATCTTCTTTTTTGCAGGTGCTTTGTATACCTTTTCGCCCGCTTCCTGATTAGTCGTAAAGTCGCGCTTTTCTTCCTTTCGCATTACGGGTACTTTTTTAAGTTCGGCTTTAAGTAAAAGCGTTGCAGTATCGTCCTGAATAGATGCGGTTAAGTCTTCAAACATCTGGAAGCCTTCCTTCTTGTACTCGACTACGGGATCGACGTTGCCGTATCCGCGGAGCGAAATACCCTTCCTTAACTGATCCATTGCGTCGATATGGTCTATCCACTTGTTGTCGATATTTTTTAAGAGAACTATTTTTTCAAGTTCTTTAAAGTCAACGCCTTCTTCTTCCTTATATCTTTGAATTTTCGCTTCGTAAACGTTTACCGTTTCTTCGACGAGTTTTTCCATAAGGTAATCGTAATCCCAGTTTTCGGCACGCTCTTTCGTCATAAAGTTAGTGCCTTTGGGTAAAAGTTTATTTTCAATCGCCGTATTAAGCGCTTCAATATCCCACGTTTCGGGCTTATTTTCGTTGTCGATAACCGTCCCAACGACGTACTTTGCAAAATCGGGAATAAGGTTGAGTATTTTATCGTGAACGTCGGGCGAAGTGATGACTCGCATACGTTCCGCATACATAACTTCCCTTTGTTTATTCATAACGTCGTCGTACTCTAAAACGTGCTTTCTTATGCCGAAGTTTCTGCCTTCAATGTTCCTTTGCGCGTTTTCGATACTGCGTGAAAGCATTTTGGACTGAATTGCTTCGTCTTCTTCAATTTTAAAGAAGGAATAAACCCTTTGCATACGTTCGCCGCCGAACCTTTTTGCAAGGTCGTCTTCAAGCGAAATAAAGAACACCGATGAACCGGGGTCACCCTGACGTCCGCTACGTCCGCGAAGCTGGTTGTCGATACGGCGCGATTCGTGTCTTTCAGTTCCTAAAATATGAAGTCCGCCGGCAGCGACTACCTTTTCCTTTTCGGCATCCGTCTGCTCCTTGAATTTAGCGTAAATTTCCTGATAATGTTCCCTTACCTTTTGAACGTCTTCGGGAATATCGGCGATATACGACGTCGCAAGTTCGATTACGTCGTGTTCTACGCCTTCTTCACGAAGTTTACGCTTTGCCATAAATTCGGGATTGCCGCCGAGAAGTATATCCGTACCACGGCCTGCCATGTTGGTTGCTATCGTCACTGCGCCGAACCTACCCGCCTGCGCAACGATGTCCGCTTCCTTCGAGTGGTTTTTAGCGTTAAGGACGTTGTGTTTGATTCCCTGTTTAATAAGAAGTTTGCTTATTTCTTCACTCTTTTCAACGGTGACCGTACCCACAAGCACGGGTTGACCGAGTTTATGCCTTTCAACGATTTCCCTGATTATCGCCTTGTTTTTGCCCGCCGTAGTTTTATAAATCGCGTCGGGCATATCCTTCCTGATAACGGGCTTGTTCGTGGGGATTTCAAGAACGTCAAGTCCGTAAATCGTCCTGAATTCTTCTTCTTCGGTCTTCGCCGTACCCGTCATACCCGAAAGTTTTTTGTAAATCCTGAAATAGTTTTGGAAGGTAATCGTCGCATACGTTTTGTTTTCGTTGCGTATTTTTACGCCTTCTTTTGCTTCGATCGCTTGATGAAGTCCGTCGCTGTAACGTCTGCCTATCATAAGACGACCGGTAAATTCGTCAACGATTATTATCTCGCCGTCAGAAACTACGTAATCGTTATCTTTTTTGAAAATAAAGTTTGCTTTAAGTGCCTGCTGAATATGGTGAGAAAGATCGGCGTTTTCAATATCCGCAAAGTTTGAAAGATTGAAAAAACTTTCCGCCTTTTTTGCGCCCGTTTCGGTTATCTGAACGCTCTTTTCTTTTATATCTATCGTAAAGTCTTTTTCGGGAACCAACGTTTTTACAAACCTGTTTGCCGACACGTATTTGTCGCTTGACTCTCCGCCTTTGCCCGAAATGATAAGCGGTGTTCTCGCTTCGTCGATAAGTATCGAGTCAACTTCGTCAACGATTGCAAACGCATGACCTCTTTGAACCATCTGTTCGATGCGCGATTTAAGGTTATCCCTTAAATAATCGAAGCCCATTTCGTTGTTCGTTCCGTAGGTAATGTCACAAGCGTAAGCGGCACGTTTTTCGTCGTCCTGCATGCCGGAAACGGCTACGCCGACGGTAAGACCTAAAAATCTATATACCTTACCCATCCACTCAGCGTCACGTGACGCAAGATAGTCGTTGACGGTGACGATATGCACGCCTTCGCCCGTAAGAGCGTTAAGGTATGCGGGGAGAGTTGCCACAAGCGTTTTACCTTCACCCGTTTTCATTTCGGCAACCCTGCCTTGATGTAAGCATATTCCGCCGATTATCTGCACCTTGTAGTGGCGCATCTTTAATACCCTTGAAGCGGCTTCCCTTACGACGGCAAACGCTTCGTACAAAATGTCATCGGTAGTTTCACCTTTTTTTAATCTTTCCTTGAAATGCTCGGTCTGTCCGCGAAGTTCTTCATCAGACATATCTTTGTAATTGTTTTCAAGTGCAATTACTTTGTCCGCCATAGCGTCGAGCCTTCTCATTGCCCTTCTGCTGTCGCCACCTAAAATGTAACGAAATAAACCCATATTATTCTCCTTGAAGTTCTTTATCGTAAGGGACGCTCGCCACGGTTAAAAGATAAACCGCACTTGCTCCCGCTTTCTTTAATTTTTCCGCAATCGCTTCACCTGTCGCACCGGTCGTGGCGACGTCGTCGATTATGAGAACCGCTTTATCCTTGACGGCCGCCTTGTCCTTAACCTTAAACGCCGAGGAAAGATTGTTTTTCCTTTGCGTGGCGGTAAGCCCTACCTGATGAGCGGTATCGACCGTCTTTACTACAAGTTCTTTTATTTTTACGCCGACATGTTCGGAAAACTTTTCGGCAATAAGTTTTGACTGGTTAAAACGTCTTTTTCTTTCCGCCTTTGCCGTCATAGGAACGAAAGTCACTAAGTCGGCGGTCAAACCCGATGTATTATACGCTTTTACAAGATATTCGGCAAAAGGTTCGGCTAAATACCTTTCGTTAAAATATTTTAATTTTTGAATCAGTTTTGAAATCGGCTTTTTGTAAGTAAATACGCTGACTCCCCTGTCAATCGCAGTCAAATTGCCTTTACAAGTCAAACAGTAGTCGGTAGGCGTTTTTGTTTCCCTTCCGCAATGAAAACATTTGTTTTCACCTATAAAGGCAAGTTCGCTTAAACAACTTTCACAAAAGTCGCCGTCGAAAATTTCCTTATTGCAGGCAAGGCATTTCCACTTGCGATTAAAAAGATACTTATCGACAAACCTATGAAAGTCTTCTATCAGTTTCATTTTACTTTAAGTATTTTTTAAGGTCTTCCGCCCTGTCCGTTTTTTCCCACGGGAAGTTTTCCCTTCCGAAATGTCCGTATGCCGCGGTATCCTTAAATATCGGCGATTTAAGACCTAACTTGTCGATTATAGCCGCAGGGCGGAAGTCGAATTCTTTAACCACGATATCCGCCAAATCAGAATCGGCAAGTTTTCCCGAGCCGAACGTATTCACCTTGACCGAAACGGGGTTAGCGACGCCTATCGCGTACGCTACCTGAATTTCACACACGTCCGCAAGCCCTGCCGCAACGACGTTTTTACAAACGTACCTTGTGTAGTAAGCCGCCGAACGATCGACTTTTGTCGGATCTTTCCCCGAAAACGAGCCGCCGCCGTGCGGACATTTTCCGCCGTAGGTATCAACTATTATTTTCCTTCCGGTAAGTCCGGAATCACCCGTCGGACCGCCTATTTCAAATCTGCCCGTAGGGTTGATGTAATACTTCGTGTTTTCGTCCGTTAAATTTTGCGGAATAACTTTATCGATAACCTTTTCCTTTAAGTCCTTACGAAGCGTTTCGGTAGATACCGTTTCGTCGTGCTGGGACGATAGCACTACCGCTTCGATACGCAAAGGCAAACCGTCCTTGTATTCTACCGTCACCTGACCTTTTCCGTCCGGACGAAGGTAATTTAATTCACCGCTTTTCCTTACGTCTTCGAGTTTTTTACACATTTTATGCGAAAGCATTATGGGAAGCGGCATAAACTCTTCCGTTTCCCTTGTCGCATAACCGAACATAAGACCTTGGTCGCCCGCCCCGATTTTGTCGAATGCGTCGCCGTTTTCGGAAAATTCCATAGCGCTGTCAACGCCCATGGCAATGTCCGCACTCTGTTTGTTTAACTTTACGAGAATTTTAACCGTATCGTATGAAAAGCCCGTATTCTTATCGGTATAACCGATTTCTTTAATAACGTTCCTTGCGACCGCTTCGACGTCAACGTCCGCCTTTGAAGTGATTTCGCCCGTAATAAACAAAAAATCGGTTGTTACTATACACTCGCATGCGACCCTTGAATCCTTGTCCTGCGATATAAATGCGTCCAAAATCGCATCGGCGATTTTGTCGCAGACTTTGTCGGGATGACCGCCGGTAACACTTTCACTTGTAAAAAAATCTTTCATAATAATTCGCTTCCGTATGTAAAATTAGCCATTATATATTTAAACGATATTATTATACTGTTTATAACTTGTTTTGTCAATCTTTAATTGCCCTTTTATATGCCTTAAAGGGGTCGATTGAAAGGCTTTTTTGCGGTTTTGACAAAATACGACTTTCAGTAAAAATTTTTTACGAAGGCGACAGCGAAAAGACGAAAAATCTTTGACATTATTTTTTCGTTTTAATATAATATACTATATTATTTTATAAAATAAGGAGTTTAGACCTTCGTGAAAAAGCAAAAAAATGCCGGGGAAAAGTCTTCCCCCGGCGTAATTAAAACTCTTGCCCGCTCTATAAGGGAATATAAAAAGCCGTCTATTTTAGCGCCTATTTTCGTCACCTTAGAAGTGGTTTTCGAGGTGTTTATTCCGCTCGTAATGACCTGGCTTTTAGACAGGATAAGTAAAATCGGCGAAGGCGATTTGGTCGGCGAAATTTTAAAGTTCGGCGGCATACTTATTCTCCTTGCACTTCTTTCGCTTTTCTGCGGAATTATGTCGGGCAAATATTGTGCGGTGGCGTCAAGCGGATTTGCCAAAAATTTACGAAAAGATATGTTCTACAAAATTCAGGACTTCTCTTTTTCAAATATAGATAAATTTTCGGCGTCATCGCTTGTCACAAGACTTACCACCGACGTAACGAACGTTCAAATGTCATACATGATGATCATAAGGGTTGCCGTACGCGCACCGCTTATGCTTGTGTTTTCAATGGTTATGGCGTTTTCGCTTAACTCCACGATGTCGCTTATCTTTCTTGCCACAACGCCTATCCTTGCGATAGGGCTTTTCTTCATTATGTTTAAGGCGATACCTTTCTTTCACAGGATTTTCAAAAAATACGACGCACTCAACGAGTCCGTTGAAGAAAATATACGCGGCATGCGCGTAGTTAAATCGTACGTACGTGAAGATTACGAAAAAGAAAAATTCGGTAGAGCGAGTTCGGAAGTCAAAAACGACTTTACCAAGGCGGAAAAACTTATCGCACTAAACACCCCGCTTATGAACTTTTGCATATACGCGGGGCTTATCGCAATGTATATCGTAGGTTCGCTTTTGATAGTTAAAACCAACGAACAGGCTATGCAACTTACAGAACTTCAAAGCTTTATGACATACTCGTTTCAAATGCTTATGAGCTTAATGATGCTTTCAATGATAATGGTTATGATTATCATAAGCGTTGCAAGCGCAAGGCGTATTGCGGAAGTACTGAACGAAAAACCGTCGATAGTTTCGGGCGAAGACGCGTTAAAATTTGTTGAAGACGGTTCTATCGACTTTGAAAACGTTTGTTTTAAGTATTCCGAAAAAGCTGAAAAGGACGCCCTTTACGGAATAAGCCTTAACATTAAAAGCGGCGAAACGGTGGGAATAATCGGTGCGACGGGTTCGTCAAAAACTACGCTCGTTCAACTTATTCCCCGCCTTTATGATACTACGGGCGGCACGGTAAAAGTCGGCGGTAAGGACGTAAAGGAATACGACCTTGAAACTCTTCGTAATTCGGTTGCGATGGTTTTACAGAAAAACGTTCTCTTTTCGGGAACGGTCCGCGAAAACATGCAATGGGGAAATAAAGACGCAAGCGACGAAGAAATTCAGCACGCGTTAGACCTTGCTCAAATAGGAACGGTTAGCCTTGACAAAGTCATCGAACAAGGCGGCGTAAACGCTTCGGGCGGGCAAAAACAAAGGCTTTGTATCGCACGGGCACTACTTAAAAAACCGAAGATTCTTATACTCGACGACTCCACGAGCGCAGTCGATACCAAAACGGACGCTCTTATCCGTAAGGCGTTTGCGGAATACATTCCCGAAACGACTAAGATAATTATTGCGCAAAGGATAGCGTCGGTTCAGGACGCCGATAAAATAATTATTATGGAAAACGGAACGATAAGCGCCGTCGGCACACACGACTCGCTTTTAAAAGAAAACGTAATTTACCGCGACCTTTACTTCTCGCAAAACAAGGTCGCCGCCGAAAAGGAGGTAATGTAATATGCCGCCTAAAATGCCAAAGGCAATGAAAGGTCAAATGCCGCAAGGCGCTAAAAAAGGCACTATGATGCGCCTTCTTAAACTTCTTTTCAAATACAACAAGGGTTTAATGATTGCGATACTTGTTTCGCTTACGGTCACCGCCGTCACCAGCGTTGCGTCGTCAATCTTCCTCAAAAATCTTTTAAGTCAGTTAGGTCGCGGACTTGCGCTCATAAAGGACGGCTACGCTTACGATGCGGCGTTCAACGAAATTTGGCCGTCGCTTATACTTATTTTCATTATAATGGGAAGCGTTTACGGTCTGAATATTTTATGTTCTTATATTTACACGAGGCTCGGTGCGATTTTAACGCAACGCTTTTTACACCAAACGAGAACGGATTTATTCAACAGGATGCAGTCCTTACCTATCCGCTTTTTCGATACGCATAAGACGGGCGACTTAATGAGCGTTTACACAAACGATACAGACGCACTCCGTCAACTTATTTCTCAAAGTTTACCTTCCCTTTACTCATCGGTAATCGCAGTAACCGTGCTTCTCGTAATAATGTTTACGACAAGCATTTGGCTAACGCTCGTTACCTTCTTCGGGATAGTAATAATGTTTTTCGTAACCAAAAAAGTCGGCGGCGGTTCGGCTAAATACTTTATTCGTCAGCAGATTTCACTCGGCGAAGAAGAAGGCTACATCGAAGAAATGATACAAGGACAAAAGGTCGTAAAAGTCTTCTGTCACGAAGAAAAATCGAAAGCCGACTTTGACGTAAAGAACGAAAGACTTTGCGACGATATGACAAAGGCTAATACTTACGCAAACATTTTAATGCCTATAATGGGCAACCTTGGAAACATACTTTACGTTTTAGTCGCTTTTGTCGGCGGCATTTTGGCTGTAACCGGTGCAAGAAATTTGACTATTACCGGACTTGAACCTTATAACGTAGGCTCGTTTATAATCGTTATAATGGCATTTTTACCCATAAGCAAGCAATTTACAAACAACGTTGCGCAGTCGTCCCAACAAATCAACTCGGTAGTAATGGGACTTGCGGGTGCGTCGAGAATTTTCGACCTTCTTGACGAAGAACCCGAAAAGGACGACGGCTACGTCACACTCGTTCGCTGCCGCATAAAAGACGACGGCAGCATCGAAGAATGCGAAGAACGCACGGGGCATTGGGCGTGGAAACATCCGCATAAAGCGGACGGCAGCATCACCTACACCGAACTTAAAGGCGATATTCGTATGTTTGACGTTGACTTCGGCTATATTCCCGAAAGAATCGTTTTGCACAACGTTTCGCTTTACGCAAAGCCCGGTCAAAAGGTCGCTTTCGTAGGTGCAACCGGTGCGGGCAAAACGACGATAACCAACCTTTTAAACAGGTTTTACGATATTGCGGATGGGAAAATCCGCTACGACGGAATTAACATAAATAAAATTAAAAAGCCCGATTTAAGGCGCTCGCTCGGCATAGTTTTGCAGGACACCAACCTATTTACGGGAACGGTTATGGAAAACATACGCTACGGCAGGCTTTCAGCCACCGACGAAGAGTGTATCGAAGCAGCTAAACTTGCTTTCGCACACGACTTTATAACACGCCTTCCCGAAGGCTACAACACTATGCTTACGGCGGACGGCGCTAACCTTTCGCAAGGGCAAAGACAACTTTTGTCTATCGCCCGTGCGGCGGTTAAAAATGCGCCGGTTATGATTCTTGACGAAGCGACTTCGTCCATCGATACTCGTACGGAAGCGCTTGTCAGCAAGGGTACGGACAAAATTATGGAAGGAAGGACTGTGTTCGTAATCGCACATAGGCTTTCAACCGTACAAAACTCAAACGTTATTATGGTTTTGGATCACGGCAACATAATCGAACGCGGTACTCACGAAGAACTTATAGCAATGCATGGCAATTACTATCAACTTTACACGGGGGCGTTTGAACTTGAATAAGTGTTCGCTTTGCCCTATCGCTTGCGGCGCCAATAGAACGACTCACAAGGGATATTGCGGCGAAACGGAAAAAATGCGCATCGCTAAATTTTACCTTCATCCGTTTGAAGAACCGGCCATTTCGGGCACGAAAGGCTCGGGGACGGTATTCTTTTCGGGGTGTCCGTTAAAGTGCGTATTTTGCCAGAATTTTGAGCTTTCACGCTCAATGCGCGGAAAAGAAATATCGGCGGAAGAACTTGCCGATATTTTTAAGTTTTTAGAGAATAGCGGAGCGCATAATATAAACCTTGTAAACCCTACTCACTTTTCGGACGGTATAATTAAGGCTTTTAATATTTACAAACCGAAAATACCCGTAGTTTACAATACTCACGGATACGAGCGCCTTGACGTACTTGAAAGAATAAACGATTATATCGACGTTTACTTGCCCGATATAAAGTTTTATTCCCCTACGATTTCAAAACGCTACTGCGGTAGGGAAAATTACTTTGAAGTCGCAAGTAAAGCGATAGACTTTATGACCAACAAAAAGTATGTTTTAGGGACTGACGGGACGCTTAAAAGCGGCGTTATAGTAAGGCATCTCGTTCTTCCGCAATGCACGTCGGACAGCAAAAAAATACTTGACTGGTTTTCGGGCATAAAGGACGTTGCTTACATAAATATTATGAGTCAATATACGCCTTTCGGAAAACTTGACGGTTATCCTGAATTAAAGCGCAAAATTACACGTCGCGAGTACGACACCGTAATCGATTACGCATTGTCTTTGGGAATTGAAAACGCCTTTTATCAGGATTTTGATTCGCAGGGCGAAGAATATATCCCAAAGTGGGATTTTTAACAATTATAACTATAACAAACAGCCTGCCGAAACGGCAGGCTGTTTTATTTTAAAAATTTACGGCGGCGAGATTACTCGCCGCCGTAATATTTTGTTTCTTAAACCCTTAATTCACGCCAACGTAGTTGTCAAGACTAATTATTGCCTTCGTGTTGGCGGGGTTGTTAACCACGATGCCCATAGCGTTTGACGAACTCTTAAATCCGCCGCCGGTCAAGGTATTGAACTTACCGCCGTCAACCGCAGTACCGTTTATCTGGACTTCCCATCTCGCGGTAGAAGTGTTATACACGATACCCAAGGTGAAGTAAACGAAATCGCTCGTATTGAGCACCGCATTTGCAATAGGCGTAAAAGGTGCGTCGGGCGCTGCGTCAGAACCTGTGTTCGATATATAGCTGACGAACATTATGTTTCCGTTTTCCTGGTTAAACATAAGAATCAATCTAAAATGTCCCGCAGTACTCATATCCGCAAGGCTATCCGGTCCGAAGTTAAATATAGCGATAGTATTTTCGCCCTGATTCAACGATTGAGCAAGTTTAGCGCCTACTCTCATCTGGAAACCGTAATTACCTGTCGTAATTATATTGCCGTACTGTTCGCCGGGGTTAAGCGTTCCGAGAGTTACTCCCGTGCCGGAACTACCGGAACTGGGAGCAACCGCCGTACTATAAACGCTGAACTCGTCTATGGATACCTGCGCCTTCGTGTCAGCGGCGTCGGCAATAATGACGTTCAACTGGTTGGAAGCATTCTTGAACGCTCCTCCCGGATTACTGCTGAAGTATCCTTCGTCAATCATAGCGTCGCCGATTCTGATTTCCCACGTACCTGCGGTAGTTCCTACGATGGCAACCGTAAAGTATGCGTAGTCAGACGTGGTAAGCGATGCCACTTCAACCCATTGCGACTTTTGCGCGCCCGTATTGTCAACGAACGTCGCAAATACCTTGTTGTGCTGTCCGTTTACCATAAACGCTATCTGGAAGTGTCCTGCCGCGGAAGTATTGCTGAGATCGGTTTCGGGACCTACCGAAACAGTTATATTCTTGAAGTGATCCGAAGCCAACTCTTCAGTAAGTTTTACACCCATACGGAACTTAAATCCGTATGTGCCTACCGTCAGTAATGCGCCGTTTGCACTTGCCGCATTATACGTGTTGCCAGGGCTTAAAATTATTGCGCCCGTAACAGGATCGATCGTTCCGCCTTCACCGCTTGACGTTGAAAAGCCTATACTGCTGAGAAGTGCTATATTTATGGCAGCGTTACTGTTAATCGCTATGTTCGTGGTGTAATTAGACGTCATAAACGTTGCGCCCGTATTAGCACCGAACAACGTGCTGTCAATAGAAACGTCGTTAAACAAGATGTTCCATACGCCGTCCACAATCTTAAACGCAATCTTAAACGTTAAGTAGCCGTTCGTAGAGTGAGTACCTAATATCGTCGGAGTATCGTAACCGATCAACACATTAGTTCCGACTAAGTATGATCCGTAAACGTAACCCGTATCGCCGTTTATCATAAGACCTATCTGGAATGCATTTGCGTTGGCGTCAGGTCCTATGGAAATAACTGCCGTTGAATCATAGCCGGTAATCGTTGCCATATCCTTCAATGCAAACGTAAATTCTACGCCGCCTGAACCGCCGTGTACGTAGAACGCATTGTTAGTACTCTGCAAGTAATTCCAATACGTATTAGTTCCGTACGCTACGCCGCCGATTGCACCTATCGGGAATACGGGTTCAGCCCCGCTCGAATATTCGGGATAAGTGAGCGCCGCTCTGTTAGCAAACGTATAACCGGAAGATATCTGTTTATTCATCCATTGTTTGGTAATTGCGGTAAAGTTACTGTTCGAGTAACTTTCAAAGTTTTCAACGGTTATAAGTTTTGTATTAGCGCACAGCGTCGACGTAAAGTAAGACTTAATTCCGGTTTGGTTGCTACCTGCGTCGCTTGCGTTAGATTTAACGTTTGCGTAAGCGTTTATACCATTACCGTATTTAGCAACGCTGTTGCCTATCGTTGTAAGGTTGTAACTGCCTGAAACCATCGTATAACCGGGGATGCTGTAATTGTTTACCGCAACCCAAGTCGGCAATGCTACCGTATCGATTTTAGCGTCGTTGTAGTAGCCTGCACTTGCGGAGAATTCATCTCCTCCGTTTGTTGAAGCGACAGCGTTAATATGGCTGAATATCTTATTCTTGCTGATTCCCGCGTCATAGAAAAGTTTACAAGTGTGTTCGATATAATCGTGTACAACCTGAACTAAAAGATAACGCTTAAACGCAGCGAGTGAAAGCCCGTGTCTTTCGGCACCTGCCGTGAGAGCCGCATCGTCCGGATAAAGTTTGTTGCCATACTCGTCGGTTATGTTATAGATTGCATGCATACCGAACTGCGCTTTTTCAAAACTTTCAAGTGCTGAATAGTTTCCGCCGGGCGTTACAACGGCGTCAGTAGAATAGTTAGGAATCGAAGTTTCATACCCTGCCGCAACACCTGCGAATAAATATTCCTTACCTAATTTCTTTAAGCGTCTGAGATTTTCGGTAAGCGGATAAATAAATCCGTCGTTTACCTGTTTGTCGTACCACGCAAGATAACTTTCAGAGTTAAAGCACGGGAATCCGCCGACAACGTGTGCGTAAGACCCGCCGTAGTTGCTTACTGCCTTCGGAAGTTTACCGTACTGCTCTCCACCCCAGGTTTGCGTACTCGTGGGAAGCGCAATCCATTCGCACATATCGGGATCGTCATAGAAGTGTTCGTAATAGTTGCCGTCAAGTGCGCTTACGTGTTCACAGTTTACTTCGTTTTTGAACTTAGCGATTCCGCTTGCCGAAGAAGTAAAGTATTGACTGCTGTCGTCCATTCTGAAATAAACCGGAATATTGTATTTTTCAGCAAGTTCAAAGCTACGATCAACGGTGTTTTTCATTGTTTCAACCGTATTGTTCAATGCGAAGGGTCCCGCGACGCCGAATGCGTAAATACGGCTTGCCGAACTTGCGTTTACAGTTCCGAAAGTATTTTTCATCGATTCAAGATAGGTTTCTATCTCGTCGCAAGTTGAATTGCTCATCATAAGCACGACGTACTGAACGTTTACGTCAGAAGTATCAACGTAAATATAATCAATGTTAATAAGCGTGCCGTAGAAAGCGTACAAACCGATGTTGTCGTTCTTAAACGACGTCGGGAAGGTTGCGCTTTCAAGATTTATACATCCGTAGAAGGAGTAATCACCTATCGAATTGAGTTTTCCGCTCGTTCCGAAGTTGACGCCACTAATTCCCGTGTATCCGTAGAATGCGTAATTACCAACCGAAGTGACGGTGGTAGGAACGTTAACCGTTCCGCTTAAAAGACTACCGCCGACGATAAGATCTTCCGCATAGAATATCGGGTTAGAATACTTATCGGCAAAACTTACCGCACACCAGTCGGAAACCGTGCCGAGATAGTTAACGTCGGTAAGCGAGTCGCAGTTAAGGAACGCCGAAGTACCTATCTTAGTAATCTTCTTTGAGAAGGTAATTTGCGTTAAGGAATTTCCTTCAAACGCATAGTCGGCAATTTCCGTAATGTTATTTCCGTCAATTTTTTCGGGAATAGTTACGTTGTCGAGCGTCTTTCCGTAATTGGTAAGACCGGTAATCTTGCTACCGCTTACGGTAAAGATTGCCGTAAAGTTAGCGGTTGTGGTCACGTTTCCGGTAGAACCTGCCGCTATACTCGTTTTAGACCAACCGTCAAACCTGTAACCGTCTTTTGTCGGTGCTGCGAAAGTAATTAAACTGTCTTCAACCGTGTAAGACGCGGGGTTATTCGGATTGTTCGTTCCGCCATTAAGATTATAAGTTATGGTGTAGCGGATTATTTCCCAACTTGCGGTAATTACCTTGTCGCCGGTAGAACCTTGCGGAATAGTCGCAGGAGTCCAACCCTTAAACGTATAACCGCTTCTCGTGGGTTCGGCGAACGTTATAGTAGCGTCGCTGACCTTATAAGTCGTCGGGTTTTCGGGATTATTCGTGCCGCCGTTCAAATTATAAGTAATGTTGTAAGGCGTTGCGTCCGTCCATACCGCAGTTATCGTTTTATTTCCGGTAGAACCTTGCGGAATAGTCGCAGGATTCCAACTACCTATATAACCCGTTTTAGTAGGTGCGGCAAACGTTATGGTTTCGCTTTCAATCGTATAAGACGTCGGGTTGCCAGTCGCATTCGTTCCGCCGTTCAACACGTAAGTTATCGTGTAAGAAACAGCTTCCCAACTTGCAGTCGTCGTTACCGCCCCGGTATTGCCGGATGTAATACCCGCTACGCTCCAACCTTTGAACGTATAACCGTTTTTAGTGGGTGCTGCAAACGTTATGTTGCTGCTTTCAACGGTGTAAGTTGTCGGGTTAGAAGATGCATTAGTTCCGCCGTTTAATACGTAAGTTATCGAATATTCAATAGCTTCCCAACTTGCGGTCGTGGTTATTGCACCCGTAGTGCCTGCCGTTATGCCGCTTACGCTCCAACCTTTGAAGGTATATCCGTTTTTAGTGGGCGCGGCAAACGTTATGTTGCTGCTTTCAATGGTGTAAGTTGCCGGGTTAGAAGATGCATTAGTTCCGCCGTTTAACACGTAAGTTATTGCATATTTTATCGCTTCCCAAGTCGCAGTCGTGGTTATTGCACCCGTAGTACCTGCGGGGATACCCGCAACGCTCCAACCTTTGAACGTATAACCGTTTTTAGTGGGCGTAGCAAACGTAATGCTGTCTTCAATAGTGTAAGTCGCCGGGTTAGACGCCACATTTGTTCCGCCGTTTAACACGTAAGTTATTGCATATTTTATCGCTTCCCAAGTTGCGGTCGTAGTTATTGCACCCGTAGTGCCTGCCGTTACACCGTTTACGCTCCAACCTTTAAACGTATAACCGTTTTTAGTAGGTGCGGCAAAGGTAATAGTGTCTTCAATAGTATAAGTTTCAGGGTTTGAAACGTTATTGTTGCCGCCGTTTAATACGTAGGTAATCGTATAGGATATAACTTCCCAACTTGCGGAAGTCGTTACTTCACCCGTAGTGCCTGCCGTTATACCGCTTACGCTCCAACCTTTGAACGTATAACCGTTTTTAGTAGGTGCGGCAAAGGTTATGTCGCCGCTTTCAATGGTGTACGTGGCCGGGTTAGTAGCGGCGTTCGTTCCGCCGTTTAATACGTAATTGATCGCATAACTTTCCGCTTCCCAAACGGCAGTCGTAGTTACGTTGCCGATATGTCCTTTCTGAATTTGGCTTACACTCCAATTTTTGAAGATATAACCGGTTCTGATAGGATCGGCAAAGATTATCGTGTCAGTTTCAACGTTATAAGTGCTCGGATTTGAATAATTGTTGATACCGCCGCCCAATACGTATTCTATCGTATAGTTGATTATTTCCCATTTTGCGGAAGTCGTTATGTCGCCCGTGTCGCCCGAAGTGATACCGCTGACGCTCCATCCTTTGAAGGTATAACCTTCTCTCGTGGGCGCAGCAAACGTAATATCTCCGCTTTCAATGTTGTAAGTTGTCGGGTTGCCCGTCGCATTTGTTCCGCCGTTTAATACGTATTCTATTGCGTAATCGATAACTTCCCAAGTTGCGGTAACCGTCACGTCACCGGTAGAACCTGCCGGAATTTCGCTCACGCTCCATCCCTTGAAAGTATAGCCGTTTCTTATAGGATTAGCAAAAGTGATTTTTTCGCTTTCTACGGTATACG
>JAXFZW010000095.1:0-14548 GCA_034184645.1 Clostridia bacterium
CTTCCGCAAAAGAAGCGGCTGACAAATGGGTAGAATCCTTCGATAACAGGGAAGCTTCCAAAGTCGCAAGCAAAGAACTTCTCGCAATAGTCGAAAAATCGGATAAACCCGAAGCGAAAGCGATACTTGCCGACAAAGACTGCTTATCCAAAAAATCGGTATGGATTTTCGGCGGCGACGGCTGGGCTTACGATATAGGCTACGGCGGACTCGACCACGTACTCGCAAGCGGTGAAGACGTAAACGTTTTGGTACTCGATACCGAAGTTTATTCAAACACCGGCGGACAGGCAAGTAAGTCCACCAACATCGGTGCGGTTGCTAAATTCGCATCCGCAGGTAAGAGAGTTAAGAAGAAAGACCTCGGCATGATCGCTAAGTCTTACGGCTACGTTTACGTTGCTCAATGCGCAATGGGTTCTAACCCCGCACAACTTCTTAAAGCACTTTCGGAAGCGGAAGCTTACAACGGACCTTCGCTCATCATCTGCTACGCACCCTGTATCAACCACGGTATCAACATGACCAAGTCGCAACTTGAAGAAAAGGCTGCCGTTGACTGCGGATACTGGCAACTTTACAGGTATAACCCCGAAACGGATACCTTTACGCTTGACAGTAAAGAACCTACCGGCGATTACCAAGCCTTCCTTGCCGGCGAAACGAGATACGCTTCGCTCGTCAAGACTCAGGGCGAAGAAGTTGCAAAAGATTTGTTTGCCAAGACCGAAGAGTCCGCTAAACAAAGACTTGCAGAATACAAAAAGCTTGCGGGAAAAGAATAATCCCGAAATAAAAAATTTAAAGCGGTGGCTTTTGCCACCGCTTTTATTTTTACTTTTCTCTTTCCCTATTTATTAACTTATTTATTATAAGAATATATTAAACATTATATATAATAAAAGGTTTTTCAATAATTTTAAAAAATTAAAAAAAATTTTTAAAAACATATAAAAAACGCTTTACAACTTAACTAATATACAGTATAATGAAATCACTTTATCAAAGTAAAGTGATAAAGCAATCAAGTATGAAGGAGAAAACAATTATGAAAAAACTTTTAACGCTTTTAGTTGCAGGCTTGCTTGCGGTTTGCGCTTGCTTTTCGCTCGTCGGCTGCGGAAACAGTGAAAGTAGTTCACAGTACGTTGACACGAAAACAAAGAGCATCACCGTTGGTATAACCAATGCAGCACCGATGAATTACAAAAATTCTGACGGAAAATGGGTTGGTTTCGATACGGATCTTGCCGTAACGACATTTAACGCTTTGGGCTACAACGTTATGTTTAAGGAAATTCAATGGTCGAACAAGTACATAGAATTAAACAGCGGTACAATTGATTGTATATGGAACGGTTTTACCGCAAACAGTCAAGATAAAGATTCCGGCGGAGTAGTTAAAGACAGAAGCGAACTTGTTAATTTTTCATATAACTATATGATTAACGAACAATGCGTTGTTAAAAACAAATCCGTAACCTTCGATGCAACCGCTCCCTTTGATGGGAAAACTGTTGCTTTTGAAATCGGATCTTCCGGTGATGCCGGTGTTGGATATATTGAAGAAGACTACGAAAACGTTACCTTTATTAAAAAAGGCGTTGTCGCTCAATCCGTCGCATTACAGGAAGTTAATGCCGGAACGGCCGATTTTGCCGTAGTTGATAAGTCTATTGCGGAAAACGCAGTGACCGGCTACACCAACATCGAGATTATCCCCGCATCAGAATTCGATTACTTTACCTTGGAATATTACGCAATCGGCTTCAAAAAGGACGCTAACGGCGCAGCTTTAAGGGATAAAGTCAACGAATTGTTAATCGCTTTCTACAAAATCGGTTACTTACAAGATTTATGCACCAAGTATAATATCGAATATTCAAGAGTTCAAGACGCTTTTGTTAGCTAATAAAACGAGTTTAATATGACATTTTTACAAATCACGCAAAGCCTCTTAGGAGGCTTTGCGTATACATGCTTAATTTTCTTTTTGACATTAGTTTTGTCTATTCCGCTTGGATTAGTCATTTCTTTTGGTTTAATGGCAAAGTGGAAACCTTTAAAAGCCGTACTTAACGTTATAATATGGGTAATACGTGGAATACCGCTTATGCTACAAATTTATATGGTCTATTACTTGCCCGGTATTCTCAATAACGGTAGTAGTTTTTGGGGCGACGTCGATAAGTTTTTATTCTTCAATCTCGGCATAGAAAACGGCGGCGCTTTCATTGCAGTTATAGTGTCGTTTGCCATAAATTACGCTTGCTATTTTGCCGTTATTTTTAAAGGCGGAATCGAAGGCGTAAGTCGTGGACAAACGGAAGCCGGTAAGGTTTTGGGGTTAAACAAAAAACAAATTTTCAGAAAAGTAATACTGCTTCAACTGATTAAAAAAATAACCCCCCCGATGAGTAACGAAATTATTACTCTCGTTAAGGATACTGCGCTTTCTAACACCATAGGTATAGTAGAAACTATTAGGGCTGCATCTAACTTTGCATCAGGCTTTCCCCCAATTATATGGCCGATTTTCTATTCAGGCATATTCTACTTACTTTTTGTTGGGCTTCTCACAATACTGTTCAATTTTGTCGAGAAAAAGTTATCGTTTTATAAGGAATAAAGTTTACTATGGCATTTTTTGAAATAAAAAATTACAATAAAACTTTTCCCGACGGTTTCAGGGTTTTAAACAATATAAACTTTTCACTTGAAAAAGGCGAAGTTTTATCTATAATCGGTTCTTCGGGATCGGGCAAGACGACGCTTCTTCGCGCGATAAACTTTTTAGGAGTACCTGACGACGGTGAAATGTGGCTTGACGGCGACATTTTGTTTGACGGCAAGCAAAAATACAACGAAAAGGCTTTAAGGCAAAAAAGACTCAATTTCGGGCTTGTTTTCCAGTCTTTTAACCTTTTCCCCCAATATACCGTTTTCAAAAATTTGACGCTTGCCCCTACCCTTTTAATTAAAGAAAGGGCAAAAGAAAACAAGCGCGCGTTTAAGGACAGAAAAGCCCGCATTGATTGGATTAATGAAAAAAAGGCGCAAATCAATGACGAGTGCGTCGCTCTTTTAGAAAGAGTTGGCCTTTCCGAAAAGGCAAACTCCTATCCTTGTGAACTTTCTGGCGGACAATGTCAAAGGGTTGCCATAGCCAGGGCACTTGCGTTAAAACCTAAAATTTTGTGTTTTGACGAGCCTACTTCCGCTCTTGATCCCGAACTTACCGGTGAAGTTCTTAAAGTAATTAAATCATTAAAGGGCGAAGACAGAACGATGATTATCGTCACCCACGAAATGAGTTTTGCCAAAAAAGTTTCCGACAAAGTGATTTTTATGTCCGAAGGCAAAATAATCGAGCAAGGCAGCGCAAAGGAAATTTTCGATAATCCGCAGGACGAAAAATTAAAATCGTTTTTATCGAGCGTACATAATAAAGATATTTAACCTTCAATTACTTTTAAGGCGGTGGCTGATTTCAGCCACCGCCTTTTCCCTAAAAACAATTCCCTTGCCGTTCAGCAAGGGAATTATAATTTTCTTTTTACTTAAACTCAAACATCTTTTTAAGATGCGGTTGCGCACCCGTTTCGGGATCTAAATCCATTTCCATAACGTCTTTCATGTACTCGTTCCACTTGTCAACGACGGGGGATTCCGCTTGTACTTTGGCGGCGTACTCGACGCCCTTTTCACACTCGTAATACCCGAACAACATATTACCCGAAAGCCATATCGAATAATTGACTATTCCGGCAGCGGAAAGAACGTCCTTCATCTCCTGCCAAATTTCGTCGTGACGGCGTTTATATTCCGCTTCCTTTCCGGGTTTTACTTTTGCGCTCCACGCATATTTTTCCATTTTAATTATTCCTTGTCTTTAAGACTGTTTCCGAGATAAGTTCCGAAAGTAAACGACGAAGACCTTTTTTGTTCGGTAAAGCCGCCCTTTCTGTCGCTTCTTCTTCCTCCCTTAAAATCCTTTTTGCCGCCGCGACGGTCAAATCTTTTACCGTGACCGCCGTCACGCTTTGAGCCGTTTCTTCCGGCGTTATAAGGTCTGCTATATTCATCCTTATCGTTAGGAACGATTACAACGTAGCGGTTAGGTTCTTTGCCTTCGCTTTTAGTTGTTACCGTTTCGCTGTCGGAAAGTGCGGTATGAATAATGCGCCTTTCAAAGGGATTCATAGGTTCTAAAATAACTTCCCTTCTCATTTCGGTCGCTTTTTCTTCCAAGCGTTTTGCAAGTTTAATTAAAGTTTCTTCACGACGTTCGCGGTAGTTTTCACAATCAACTACTACTTTGACGTAGTCCTTTTTACCCGTGTTTGCAACGGCACCCGCAAGCGTTTGGATGGCGTCTAAAACTTCACCCCTGTATCCTATTACTTCCGAGCCGTCCGCCGCGATAAGGTTGATGCGATTTTCACCTGCGATTTCCGCTTTTGCGGTAATATCCAAAAGGTCTAAAACTTTTTGAACGAATTCAACGGCTTTTCCCGTATCTACAGTTTCCGCACCGACGGTTTGTTCAAATTCAACAACCTTTTCCTTAACGGTAATTTCAACGACTGCTTTGCCTTTTAATTTACCGAATAAACCTTTGGTAGGTTCTTCGATAATTTCAATTTCCACTTCGGACTCGCTAACACCTAATTCTTTAAGTCCGTTTTTAACGGTTTCATCCACCGTTTTACCCGTAAACTGCATAATATTTTCTCCTTTAACGGCGATTATTTAAGCCTACCGCGAACGTGCGACGTTTTACCGTTTTTAATAAAATCGTGTTCGGGCGTTTCGTCCTTTTTATTTTTATTTCCCTTTTCTTCTTCGGGTTTTGTTTCGGGAACGTAAACTCTGCCCCTTATTTTTTGGGGTTCTTTCGCCATTTCTTTATTTTTGAATTTTTTATCTATAAGCCAGTTGATAAGAAGAGTAAACACTATGCTTATCGCTTGGCTCAGTATCATATATATCGAGAACGCCGCAGTGTACATAAACGCAAATATAGCCATCATGATAGGCATTACCCACATCATTATCTTTTGCGTACGCGCGCCCTGTCCGTTGACCGTTTGAAGTTCCATGCTCGCCTTTTGCGACTTACTCGTGACAAACTGCATTAAAAAGGCGATGCCGGCAGTCAATACCGCAAGTATAAAATAACCGTTCTTTGCGGTTTGTTCTTCACCGAGATCCGCAATAAGCAGTTTGTAGTTATTCTCGTTCATATTGTTTAAAGCGTCGGAATCTTCCTTATAAGAATACGCCGATTTAAACTTATCCCAACTGCTTTCAACAGGATGAGCCATAGGGCTGTCAGTCACCCAAATGTTTCTTATCCAAAGAAATTTACTTCCTTCGATTTGTTCATGGAACTTATTTGCCGAAAGCGTGCTGCCGTAAGCCGCAATAAAATCATTTACGGTTTTATCAGAGTGTGCTTCAAGGTATTCGGTAAGCGTTTTATCTTCTACTTTAATTGCCGCAGTTTCAACAGCCGCTTGATCGAACGTATAAGTACCGCGTTCACCCGCTTTGTATTTTGTTCCGTCTTCGCTGTAAGCCTGCGTGAATTCGGCATATCCGCCGTTTGATTTGATAGCGTACGATTTAACGTCAGCGGTTTCCTTTAACGTAATATAATAAGTGCGCGTGCTGTCCGCCGAAACGACTTCATAAATACGGTAATCGCCGCCTTGTTCTATTTCCGAAGAATTATAATTTTCATAGTTACCTTTTGCGGCATTGACGATTTTATCGGTATTGTAAATTAAAATACCGTGATCGTTTTCGTACTTAATTAAATCGTCGTCAATTTCGATTCCTTGATAAATAGCATTATTGAAGGCTTTACTCATTTCCAAAAAGTAAACCCTGTTTTGATATTTTGAATATCCCGTAAACGCGTTTATCGCAATAATAAACACGACGAGAGTGATTATCGTCGGAAGGCAAGCGCCGAACATAGAATATCCGTTCTTTTTATAAAGCGCCATCATCTTTTGATTATAAAGCGCTTTATCGTTTGCATACTGTTTTTGTAACCTTTCAAGTTCCGGACGCATTGACTCCATAATAAGCGAGTTTTTACGCATTTGTACCCTTGAAATTGCGTCAAACGGCATAGTTATAAGTTTAAGAATAAGCGTAAATAAAATAATACCCAACGCGATAGAAGAACCTATCTGTATAATCCATCTTATTACGGCTTCAAGTCCGCCCGCGCTTTGCGCGGCGAAAATAATTTCCTTCATATCAGTAAACCCATTTTAATAAACTTTTTTTGTCGGGAACTTTATCAAACCCGCCTTTACTCCACGGCATACACCTTAAAATTCGCCAAAAACCCAGCGCCGTACCTACAAAAAAACCACGTTTTAAAATTGCTTCAAGCATATACTGCGAGCAAGTAGGTGTAAACCTACACGTTCCGAAAGATAAAAATCTCTGATAAAATTTAATCAACTTAATACTGATAAATTTTAGCATTTCAGTTAAAAAAACCACCCTTTTTAAAAAGATAGTTCATATCCTTTTTATACGTTTCAAGCGAATACTCATTTTTTACTTTCGGTATAAAAACAAAAAAGAAGTTTTGCGTTAATTTTGGCGTAAAACTTCTGAACGATTCCCTGAGTAGTCGTTTTATTCTGTTTCTTTGAACGCTTTTTCCGTGTTTTTTTCCTACGGCAAAGCCCGCTTTTAATTGTTTTGACGGAAAAAATAAAAGCGTAAGGGAATCCGAAAACAATCTTTTCCCTTGTTTAAAGACGAGATTAAAATCTTTTTGTGTTTTTAATCTAAAATCCAAATTTTACTACCGATACTTTAAGCGGAAAGTTTATGACGGCCTTTATTTCTTCTTCTTTTAAGAACGTTTCTTCCCGATTTGGTTTTCATTCTTTTTCTGAATCCGTGAACTTTGCTTCTCTGTCTTTTTTTAGGTTGGTAAGTCTGTTTCATGTATATTTCTCCTAATTAAATAACTGTTTTTATACTTTTTTTATTTTATATATTTTACTTAACTTTGTCAATTAAATTAAGCGTTAATTCTTACCGGTAGTACGAGATAAGAAAATTCTTTATCCCCGACCGGCGATAAGATTGCCGGATCAATCGACGTGTTAAGTTTAATATATATAAATTCTTCATCGACAATTTTAAGAAAATCCATAAGGTATTTACCGTTAAAGGCGATAGTTAAATCCTTTCCGGTAAGCGTAATGTTTACGTTTTCATTAACGCTTCCTATTTCCGATTTTGCGGAAACCACCATATAATTTTCTTTAATGTCAAATTTTACTATGTTATATCTGTCGTTTTTAGCGATAATCGAAGCCCTTTCGATACTATTTAAAAATGCGCTTTTATTTATAACGACGGTATTTGAAAAGTTGTTGGGTAAAATATGATTGTATTTTACGAATTCACCTTCGATAAGTCTTGAAATAATACAAGTATTTTCAACTTCGATTGATAAAGTATTGTTATATAAAACAATTTTAATTTCTTCGTCGTCGTTATTTAAAAGTTTTGTTATTTCGTTAAGCGTCCTTGAAGGAATAACCGCTTTGAAGTTTCCGCTTGACTCGACTTCCTTTTTGTCGATAGCCATTCTGAAACCGTCCAACGAAACTACGGTTAATTCTCCGTTTTCAACTTCAAACAAACAACCTTTAAGAATAGGCCTTCCATCGTCGATAGAACATGCAAACGCAGTTCTTTCAATTATTTTTTTAAGACTTTTTTGAGTGGTTTTAATAAAATCACCCGAATTGTTCTTTTCGGTTTTAGGATAATTTTCAACGGGAAAAACCTGCAATTCGCTTACCGAGTCCGAATATTTGATTTGAAGTTGTCCGTCGTCGATTTTGCAAAGTTCAACTTGTTCTTTTTCAAGTTTTTTAACGAATTCGACAAAGTATTTACCTACGACAACAGTTTCGCCTTCCATTAAAATTTCGGCTTTTATCTTCTTTTCGATGGTAAGTTCCATATCGGTTGCGGTAAAAGTAAGTTCGTCGCCCTTAGCGGTCATCTTAATTCCTTCAAGTACGGGATTAGACGTTTTTACCGATAAAGCCTTACTTACTTTAAGTACTGCATCCGAAAGATCGAGACCGTCGCAAATAAGTTTCATAAAATTACCCCTTAATAATAAGTTATTTATAATTATATATTATAATAGAAAAAAAATCAAGTTTGTAGCGACTTAAATTGCACGCTTAATTATTCTTTTTTATTTTATTTTTTAAAAATTTAAAAGGTATTATTCTTATTATATCCGTTAATTTGTAGATAACTCAAATTCGTTTTATTTTTTATAATGAATTTAAAGTTGAAAAAATATAAATAACAGGTTTATAATTTTTTATAAATGTTTACAGGCAGTTAAAATCTATACTAAAATTATAAAAATTTATTATTTATATATAAAAAAAAGAAAATTTTATTAAAAAATTAACGTTGTAAATAGTTTTGGTTAATATAAAATTATTTTGTCAATAAGTTATTTTATGTTATAATAAAATTATGAAAAAGTTATTTGAAAAGTTTAATTATAGTATCACCGAAAAACAGGCTGAAAAGTTTGAAAAATACTATAATTTACTTATTTTTTACAATAAAAAATTCAATATAACCGCTATTACGGAAAAGGAAGAAGTCGTAAAAAAACATTTTATAGACAGTCTTTCTGCTGTTAATAATGTTAATAAAGGTAAAGTTATCGACGTAGGTGCAGGCGGTGGATTTCCTTCGATACCTTTAAAAATAATAAATGACGATATAAATCTTACATTACTTGAAGCGACCGGAAAAAAATGCGAATTTTTAAAAGCGGTAATAAAAGAACTTGAACTAAATAACGCTAACGTAATAAACGCCAGAGCGGAAGATCTCGCAAAAGACGAAAAATACCGTGAAAGTTTTGATTTTGCCGTGTCAAGGGCAGTTGCAAGGCTTAATACCCTATGCGAATATTGTTTACCTTTTGTAAAATTAAACGGGCAGTTTATCGCATATAAAGCCGATGCCGAAGAAGAAATTAAAGAAGCCGAAAACGCAATTAAAATTTTAGGCGGTGAAATTTTTAATATTGATAATTTTGAACTTTTTGACGCAAAAAGGACGATAGTTTACGTTAACAAAGTTAAACATACGGACAAAAAATATCCGAGAGGAAACGGTAAGGAGAGAAAAAATCCGCTGTGAACGATATTTTTATAAATTCCGCTAAATCGTGCTGTTTTACAGGACATAGAATATTATATAAGGATTTCAATAAAAGGAAAGTAGAAAAAATTATTAAAGATTTAATAAATAAAAACTACGATACTTTTCTTGTAGGTATGGCGATAGGGTTCGATACCGAATGTGCTAAAATACTTATTGAACTTAAAAAAGAATATAATATAAAAATAATTGCTTGTATTCCGTGTAAAAATCAGTCGGCAAGATTTAATAAAGCCCAGAAAGAAGAATATAATAACTTACTTGAAAAAGTTGACGAAAGAGTGATACTTTCGGAAGAATACACACCTACGTGTATGAAAAACAGAAACGAATTTATGGTTAATAACAGTTCCGTTGTTGTGGCTTATTTAAAAAAAGATTTCGGCGGAACAAACCAAACGGTAAATTACGCCGAAAAAAACTTTAAAAAAATTATTTACGCTAATGAAAAATAAATGTAAATTACTTTGTTAATTTATAGTAATAATATTTTTCATCATTATTTATAAGGTCAAAGCCTGTCTTTTGTAAAAGTTTTACGGAAGGCAGGTTTTCTTTATAACAGTATGCTTTAACCGATTTTACTTTTAACTCGTATAAAAGATAGTTTACAACCGCTTTTACGCTTTCGGTAGCGTAACCTAAGCCTTGATATTTCTTAAAAAACCTAAAACCTATTTGAAGTTCGTTTTGGTAGTTAAAATCCCATAAAACTATTTCGCCGATATAATTACCGTTATTTTTTACCGCAAGTGAAAATTCTTCTTTTTTATCTTTTAAATTATTAACTAACGTTTTGAATTTTTCGTCCGTCGGTTCGCCTGAAATATCATCCCTGTAATCAAACCCCCAAAACTTATTTATCGTTTGGTCGGTACAAAGACGGCAAAACCCATCAAAACCGAAATTTTCGGTTATTTCAAGCCGTTCGGTTTTAATTAAAAAAGGTTTTTGTATTTTGTCAAATACCGTTTTAACTTCCATAAATGGTTTCATTCTTATTTCGCACGGGTGGTACTGTGTTTTTGAAGTGCGAAGGCCTAAATCGCCGCAATCTTCTTCACGGTTTATCCATTTAATATCGGGGTTATAAAATGTTTTTGCGAATTCCTGTGCGGTTTTGGGATATGCCCCCGCATATTCCTTTAACGCCTTTTCAATATGAACGAAAAGCGTTTCGCCCACAATTTCCCCAATGGAAAGCGAAATAATTTTGCCGCCTACCGTGATAAAAATTCCGAACTGGTCAAGATAGTCCATATTGTCTAAAAGTTCGTATGCTTTGGGCATTTCTTCCGCCGCCCAACCGTCAAGTTCGTTTTCTGCGGCAAACTCATCTAAAAACTTTTTTATTAGAGGCTTATCGCTTTCGGTAATTAAATTTACTTTATAATCGGGATAGGTTCTGTTAAATTTATGAACGTGGTTGCGTTGCCCTGAAAGTTTTTTTCCGGAATATGTTAAAAATTGTTCTACGGGATAAACATAGTCCGCCCAGTCGCGAAGTTCGCCTATCTCGTACAAAGGGTAAATACTTTTAAGATAATCGAGTTGTGATGCGTTAAGACAACAAAAGTTAAGCGGAACGCCTTTTTCGATTGCGTAATTTTCAATCTCTTTTACAGCGGTTTTTGCTTTTTCAAAATCGCCTAACGGAAAGTAAAAATAACTTCCTTCATCGTAAGTTTCGCGAAGAATCAGCGCGTCGTTAAAGTAGTCGTATTCCGCTAATTCGTCCGCACCCCATAAAAAGCGAGAACCCAAAGTCAATTCGTTGAATTCGCCCTTACAATTTTTAATATAAGGGCGAATTATATCTATATTTTTATTTAACGGTTTTAATTTTAGCATAAGTAATCTGTTTAAAAAATTTCCCGAAAGAAAACCTTTCGGGAAAGTATAATTATTCTTTATCTTGTTTAACCGAAACTTTGACTTCCGGTTTTTCGTTTTCCTTTTCAATTACCGCTTTAAGGCTCGAAATAAGCCCGGTAACGTTTTGAATTTCGCTCGGAACGATAATCTTGGTAGATTTTCCGTCCGCCATTACTTTAAGCGCGTCGTAGCCTTTAAGCGTTAAATAAGCTGCGTTTGGATTCGCTTCGTTAATCATTTTGATAGCGGTTGCAGTACCTTCCGCTTCGGCAATAACCGCAGCCTTTTTCGCTTCCGCACGGAGAATAGTCGCTTCCTTTTCGCCTTCGGCAACTAAAATATTACTGCGTTTTTCACCTTCCGCCTTTAAAATGGCTTCCCTTCTTTCACGTTCGGCACGCATTTGTTTTTCCATTGCTTGCTGAATATCTTTGGGCGGTAAAATGTTTTTAAGTTCTACACGGTTGATTTTAATGCCCCAGGGGTCTGTCGCTTCGTCAAGAATTATACGCATTTTACTGTTTACCGTATCCCTTGAAGTAAGCGTGCCGTCGAGTTCGAGTTCGCCGACAAGGTTACGCAAAGTGGTTGCGGTAAGGTTTTCGATTGCCTTAATAGGATTTTCAACGCCGTAAGTGAAAAGTTTGGCGTCGGTCACCTGATAGTAAACTACGGTGTCGATTTGCATTGTGACGTTATCCTTTGTGATAACGGGTTGCGGAGCAAAATCCGCTACACGCTCTTTAAGTGAAATAGGGCCGCCTACGCTTCTGTCGATTATAGGAATAATGACGTGTATGCCGGTGTTTAGCAAACGGTGGAACTTACCCAGCCTTTCAACAATAACCGCAGTTGACTGACGTACGATTTTAATTGATGAAAGAATAATGACAAATAATAATGCTGCAAGTACAATTAAAACTATTGATAATGATGACATAATTTTTACTTCCTGTTTTTAACGAATTCTAAAATTTCGGCAAGCCTGTCTAAATCGTCACGAGTGTAATAATCGATATATATTCTGCCCTTTTTGTCGTTTCCGATGGCGTTTACCTTAGTGCCGAAAACACGTTGCATTTCGCTGACGAGTTCTTTCAGTTCTGCCGACATTTCCATACGGATACGCTTTTTCTCTTTTTCTTCGGGCGGGGTAAAGTAGTCTTTAACCTTCTTTTCCACGTCCCTTACAGAAGAGCCGTCTTTAATCGCCGCGTGTGCGATTTTGATTTGTTCCGCTTGCGGAAGGGGTATAAGTGCCCTTGCGTGACCTGCGGAAAGTTCGCCGTTCGATACTAACTTAATTACGTCCTGCGAAAGGGTTAAAAGCCTTAACGTATTCGCTATTGCAGGGCGGGATTTGCCTATTCTATCGGCTAAATCTTCCTGCGTTAAACCGTAGTCGTCCATAAGCGATCGCATAGCGGTAGCCGCTTCTATCGGGTTTAAATCTTCCCTTTGTAAGTTTTCGATAAGCGAAATTTCTTTTATTTGACGTTCGTTGTAAGTTTTGACTATCGCCGGAATTTTACTCAGCCCCGCAAGTTTAGTTGCCCTAAACCTACGTTCGCCGGCGATTATCATATACCTGTCGCCGCTTTTGTTTACGATAATCGGCATAATAACGCCGTGTTTGCTTATTGAATTGGCAAGTTCCTGTAACGCCGTTTGATCGAAAATTTTTCTCGGTTGGTTGGGGTTTGCAAAAATTGAAGAAACGTCTATTTCGGTCACGCCTTCGCTTTTTTCGTTTTCGCTTTCGTCAAAAAGAAGACTTTTTCCGTAATCTTCTTCGGTTTCGGAAAAAAGAACGGATAAACCTTTACCTAATCCTATTTTGGGTTTCATTTTTAATCCCCCTTATCCTTGGTTTTATTTTCG
Source organism: Clostridia bacterium (assembly GCA_034184645.1). Taxonomy (GTDB): domain Bacteria; phylum Bacillota; class Clostridia; order Christensenellales; family Borkfalkiaceae; genus UBA1259. The sequence goes on from JAXFZW010000095.1 coordinate 13,009, forward strand.
GGCTGTTTACTTAAAAACTCTTCGGTGAGCGTAAGATACGCTTTTGCGCCCGAGCACCTTGTATCGTGTAGCATTATGGGAACACCGTGGCTGGGTGCTTCCGCCAAACGAATATTTCTCGGAATTGCCGTTTCATAAACCCTTTTGCCGAAAAACTTTTTAATTTCCGCGGCAATTTGCCTTGAAATTATCGCACGGTTGTCGCTCATCGTCAAAACTACGCCTTCGATTTTTAACTTTTCGTTAAGATGTTTTACTACGAGTTTAATCGTGTTCATAAGTTGGCTTAACCCTTCTAACGCGTAGTATTCCGACTGTATCGGAATTATAACGGTATCTGCCGCAGCGAGTGCGTTGATGGTTAAAAGCCCAAGAGACGGCGGACAGTCGATGGTTATATAATCGTAGCAGGAGCGTGCTTTTTCAAGAACGTTTTTAAGCACGTGTTCCCTGTGTTTAACGTACACAAGTTCGACTTCCGCACCGGCAAGGTCAATGTTTGACGGCAGTATATCGAGATTTTCAACCGCGGTTTTCACAACGGCTTCTTCCAAAGGAAGATCGTCGATCATTACGTTGTAAACCGAGTTTTTAACGTCGCTTTTAGCAAACCCCAAACCGCTTGTGGCGTTGCCTTGCGGGTCAAGGTCAACGACTAAACATTTTTTGCCTTTTTGCGCAAGGTAGGCGGACATGTTTACGCAAGTCGTCGTTTTACCTACCCCGCCCTTTTGATTGGAAAATGCAATAATCTTTCCCATAATTTCTCCTTGGTTTCAAGTATAATTTAATTATTCGTCTTTGTTTTCGGAGTCGGTGTTTTCAGGTTGTTCCTTTTCTTCCTTTTCGGGCTGAAAATTTACGTCGTCGGCTTTTTGTTCGGGTTTTGCCGCAGCGTCGGTTTCGATTTTTACGGACTTCCTTTCAAAAGGATTGTTTGAAAGCGTCCTTTCGTTTTTGTCCATAAAGTCGATAACTTCTTCGGCGGTTTTGCCTTGCATAATAAGGTCGACTTCTTCGCTGAAAATCGTTTCCCTTTCGACAAGGACCCTTGCCATAACGTCAAGCAATTTTTTGTTTGCGGTAAGAAGTTCCCTTGCTTTTTTAAGTGCGTCGCCGACGATTTTTTGAACTTCTTCATCTATAATTGCGGCGGTTTCTTCACTATACGAAACGTGTGACGCCATGTCTCTGCCGATAAATATTTCTTTGTCAGATGCGTACGATATAGGTCCTACCCTTTCGCTCATACCCCACTCGGTTACCATAAGCCTTGCACGCTTACTTACCGCCTGAATATCGCCTGATGCACCTGCGGAAATATCTTTAATAATTATTTCTTCGGCAACTCTGCCGCCTAACGACATTACTATATCGTCCAAAAGTTTTGCCTTTGTCAAGTGGTTGTCGTCGTTATCAGGCCTTGTCATTGTGTAGCCTGCCGCCTGACCGCGCGGGATAATGGAAACTTCGTGAACGGGGTCGCAATGGGGAAGCAGCCTTGCGAGAACTGCGTGCCCCGATTCGTGGTAAGCGGTAA